>CANJXV010000010.1 GCA_947478935.1 Comamonadaceae bacterium | reverse complement strand
TTCTCTATCGTGTTGTGGATGCGCTCGCAATTTAGTACGCAGGCCGACTTCATGACCATCATGATGCCCACCATCATCCAAGGCATTGCAGTCGCGTTTTTCTTTATTCCGCTGTCCACACTGACGCTCAACGGCATTGCACCGGCCCAAATGCCATCGGCCTCAGGCCTGTCCAATTTCATGCGGATTTTGGGCGGCTCCTTTGGAACCTCGGTCACGATTACCTTGTGGCAAGACCGAACCGCCATGCACCACGCCGAACTGGCAGAAACCATTAACCGAGGCAGCCAGGCCACCACCAGCGCGATCAGCAATTTTGCAGCTGCCGGTATGAGCCAGGAGCAAGGCCTGGCCAGCATCAACCGGCTGATCGACCAGCAGGCTGCGACCATGGCGGCGGACGATATTTTTCTGGCCTCAGCATTTATCTTTTTATTGTTGATACCGATTATTTGGCTGGCTAAACCTATGCAGCCGCCACCGCAAGCTGTGCCATCGGCCAAAGCTCCCGCCGATGCGGCGGGCGCGCATTAAGCCTTAGGTTGTCAGGCCGGGCAGGCGACCGGCGTAGAGTGCCCACCCCAGCCAAGTCACAGCCGCAAACAATAGCAAACCGATCAACACCTGCGAGGACCGGATGCCTTGTTCAGGCAAAGCCCGCTTGCGCCCTGTCCACATGGCGCGCACCAGGTTTTCGCGGTGCTTGAATCCGGTGGCAACTACAGCCAACACATGCAGGCCGATCAAGATAAGTAAGGCATGGGTTAACACTTCATGGACTTCGCCGGCAGCATCCGGCGCGCCGGACTGATACGCCCACCATCCGCTGGCTACCGCCGCCGCCATGAGGGCCAATAAGCCCAGCACCGCCCAACCACCCGCCGGGTTGTGGCCGACGTAGCGCCGTGGGGCCACTAAGGAGTTGCCTGGCAGATAGGCCTGTAAATAGCGCAGCGCCGCTGCCGGGCTACGCACAAAGTCGCTGAACAATGCGTAGCGGCTACCCGCCACACCCCACAGCACGCGCCACAGTACCAAGGCCCCGGCGCAGTAGCCCAGCGTCAGGTGCAACAGCTGCGTGCGCTCGCTCTCCGCCGTGAGCCAGGCTCCGGCAAAACACAAGACCAACGTCCAATGAAACACGCGCGTGGGCAGGTCCCAAATTTTTTGCTCTGCCAAAGCGGCTGGTTCGGGCAGGGTGTCAGGCGTACTCATGACGGAATCCGCACGCGGTCTTCATCAAAATCACCTTTGTCCGCACCGCCGTGGCAGGCGCCGCAATTGGCCGGGCTTTTGATACTGGCGCGCTTCCAGACTTTGTTACTGACTTCGTCATGCTGGCGCACAAACCAGTTGCTTTTGCTGATGCGGAACTCCGGGCTGGCACTGGCGTATTGGCTGTCTTTGGCGGCATGGCTGTTCAGCCAGGCGCTAATAGTCTGACGCGATTTTTCATCGATAGAGGCATCCACTCCAAAATGCTTATCCAGCCCGCCCATGATGCCGCGCCAGTTGGCCTCGCCAGTCAGGCCAGGCGCATAGCCGATATGGCAACTGGTGCACTCGGTATTAAAGACTGCAGGCGCCCCTTTAAGGCCAGCGCTGCTTTGCGCCCAGGTAATGCTAGAAGCCAAGCCTAGCAGGGCCGCCAAGGTGAGGGCCTGCAAACAGGGTGGGTAGCGGTTTTTGGCCATAAAGCTCCAATTAAAAAAGTTATTTCAGCGTAATGAGCCAGGCCAGCACATCGGATTTTTCGGCGGCGCTGCATTCGCGCGCCAGCACGTCTTTGCAATTGCGTCGGAACCATTTATCCGCCTTTGCCAGATCACTAAATCGCTGTGCATTAAAGGCAGGCGCCAGGGGTTCAATCACTTTATGGGTAATGGCATGATCGCCCTTACCCGTGGGCAGCGCGCCGTGGCAAGACGCGCATTTCCATTCGTTGCCGTGGGTGCTATTAAAGAAACTTTGGCCGCGTCCCGCGTCGCCTGCGGCAACGCCTGCTGCCTTGGCCTGGCTCTTGTAGGTGTCTAATAAATGAGCCGGGCTATCCGCCAGCGCGAAGCTCGCAGAACCGGTGAGCACCAGCGCCATCCCCAGGCGCCGGGCCATTAAGAATCTATCCACAAAAACCGCCTCTCACCGAAGTGCTAGTTATGCACCCAGTCTAGGCAATCCCTGCATGCGGCGCATTGCGCGACGTCAAAGTAATGTAAAGAACCACGCTGCTTAGTGCAGCGGCACACCGGTTTTGGATTGCACAAATTCGCGCGTCACACCGGGTGCCAACTCCACCACTTTCAGACCCTGCTGCGTCACGTCCATGACCGCCAGGTCGGTGATGATGCGGTCCACCACGCCCACGCCGGTCAGCGGCAAAGTGCATTGGGGCAAGATTTTCAGGTCTTCGGTGCCGTCTTTCTTTTTGGCCACATGTTCCATCAGCACGATGACGCGCTTGACGCCGGCCACCAAATCCATTGCACCGCCCATGCCTTTAACCATCTTGCCCGGAATCATCCAATTGGCCAAGTCACCGTGCTCGCTCACTTGCATGGCGCCCAAAATGCTCAGGTTGATCTTGCCGCCGCGAATCATCGCAAAGCTCTCGTGGCTGCCGAAAATGCTGGAGCCTTTGATGGTGGTCACCGTCTGCTTGCCCGCATTGATCAAATCCGCGTCCACTGCGTCTTCGGTGGGAAAGGGGCCAATGCCCAACATGCCGTTTTCGCTTTGCAGCCAGACTTCTTTGTCGCTAGGTACAAAGTTGGCCACCAGCGTGGGGATACCGATGCCCAGATTCACGTAAAAACCGTCTTCGAGTTCCTGCGCCGCACGCCCGGCCATTTGGTCTTGTGTCCAGCTCATGTTGAGGCTCCTGCTTTTTCTGTCTGCGCCGCGTGGTCGCGCGGTGCTTCGGTAATAGTGCGTTTCTCGATACGTTTTTCCGGCGAGGCGTTGAGTACCAGGCGGTGTACGTAAATACCGGCTAAGTGCACATCGTCCGGGGCGATAGCGCCGGTCTCGACGATTTCCTCCACTTCCACCACCGTCATCTTGCCGGCCATGGCCACGGCCGGGTTGAAGTTGCGCGCCGTCAGGCGAAATTGCAAATTTCCCGACTTATCGGCCCGGTGCGCTTTGACCAGCGATACATCAGGTACCAAAGCGCGCTCCATAACATAGGTCTCGCCATCAAACTCACGCAATTCCTTACCCTCGGCGACGAGGGTGCCCACGCCGGTTTTGGTAAAGAAGGCGGGGATACCAGCGCCGCCCGCTCGCAGCTTTTCGGCCAGCGTGCCCTGTGGCGTAAATTCCAGGGCCAGTTCACCGGCCAGGTACTGGCGCTCAAACTCTTTGTTCTCGCCGACATAGCTGGAAATCATTTTTTTGATCTGGCGGGTTTCGAGCAATTTGCCTAAACCGAAACCATCGACGCCGGCATTGTTAGAAATTGCCGTCAGGTTTTGCTTGCCACTGTCGCGCAACGCCTCGATCAAGGCCTCGGGAATGCCACACAAGCCGAAACCACCCACCGCAATGAGTTGGCCGTCCTGCACGACGCCATCAAGCGCCGCTGCGGCGCTGGGGTAAATCTTATTCACGCAATTTCTCCATGGAACTAAGAAACCGAGACCGGAAACAATCTCGCCTAGGGGGGTTTGCGACCATGCCAAGCGAAGTTGATTTGGCGCACCGGGCGGCATTTTGACTGATTGGCCTGACCCAAGGCTTTCAGCTAACCGGTTCATACGCCAAAGTAAGGTGACGCCCAAGCGCTGTCGACGGACTAGGGCGCCAAAGGCACAATGGCCAAATGACACATCCCACGACTAGCGGCGACGCTCGCGGCGAACTGACCGATGAGCGCCTGACTGCCCTTGAAATCAAAGCCAGCTTTGCCGAAGACATGCTGGACAAACTGGATCAGACGGTGATCCGACAACAAACCCAAATTGCTGCATTGATCAGCGAGGTGCTGCACCTGCGCCAACAAATCGGCAATGCGCAAGGCGACACACCCCGCAGTTTGCGCGATGAACTACCGCCGCATTACTAATGAAAGCTTGCTACAGGGTGTTTCGCGGTGCATTCAAGCACAACTAATTGATTGCACAACCAAACGAGATGACTTCCCGATCAGCGGCCAGAACGGCGGGCGCACCCGCATAATCTGCCGCCAAGCGCTCCCATTTCACTTACCCAGGACTCTTCCATGACCCGCTACCCCCTTCCCGACCTGAACAGCCTGCCGGCTGATATTCAAGAAAAAATTCTGGAAGTGCAGGAAAAATCCGGCTTTATTCCCAATGTCTTTCTGGCGCTGGCGCGCCGTCCGGCCGAGTGGAGGGCCTTTTTTGCTTACCACGATGCGCTGATGATGCGCGAGGGATCGAGCCTTAGCAAAGGCGATCGTGAAATGATCATCACCGCCACCAGCGCCGCCAACCAGTGCCTGTACTGCGTGGTAGCGCACGGCGCGCTGTTGCGCATTTACGAGAAAAAGCCCTTGCTGGCCGACCAGGTGGCCACCAACTACCGCAAGGCCGACATCACGCCGCGCCAACGCGCCATGCTGGACTTTGCCATGAAGGTTTGCCAAGCCAGCCACACGGTAGAGGATGCTGACTTTGCCGCGCTGCAAGCCCATGGCTTTGACGACGATGATATCTGGGACATCGCAGGCATCACCGCGTTCTTCGGCCTGTCCAACCGGGTCGCCAACGTCAGCGGCATGATGCCCAACCCCGAGTTTTATATGCTGGGGCGCTTGCCCCGCCAAAAATAAATCGCACTATGCCTGGCCAGCCCATGCAGGCACTGGGGCGTCTAGCGCAAGTCGGTCCGCAAGCGCTTGTACCCGCACAGCACTTGGCCTTTTTAGCCTTTACGTTTTCTAAATCCAGCCGTTTGGGCGACGGCCGGGAGCCTGCGAAAAGCTTGCCGCATCGCTTGCGCGCTGCGCTAGGCGGCCTGCTCATGGGCGCCACCCTGTGCATTGCTGCGCAGGCCCAAACGGCTGCGCCAGTCGCCAGCGCGCAACCAGAAGGTGCCAGCAAGTTCATCCAAAACCCCGGCTGGCACTTTCAAAAGCAGGCCGTCGCTGCGGCCAACCCATTAGCCACCGAAGCGGGCTACGCCATGCTGACGGCGGGCGGCAGTGCGGTAGATGCGGCCATCGCGGTCCAGATGGTGCTCAGCCTAGTCGAGCCGCAAAGCAGTGGCATTGGCGGCGGTGCATTTTTGGTGCACTTTGACGGCAAAAACATGCAAGCCTACGACGGACGCGAGGCGGCCCCCGCACAAGCCGGGCCGGACTTGTTCTTAGGCCCCGACGGCAAACCCATCCCTATGAAGCAAGCCATCGTCGGCGGGCGCGCCGTCGGCGTACCCGGCGCACTGTCCATGCTGGCCATGGCCCATGCCAAACACGGCAAACTGCCATGGGCCTTTTTGTTTGCGCCCGCCATACGCCTAGCCCGCGACGGCTTTGCGGTGAGCCCGCGTCTGGCCGCGTTGCTGGCGGGCGAAACTGCGCTGCAAAAAGATCCGGTGGCAGCTCAGTATTTTTACGACGCGCAGGGCCGCCCCTGGCCGGCAGGCCATGTGCTGCGCAACCCAGAGCTAGCCGCCGTTTTGCAGCGCATCGCCATCGAAGGCCCAGACGCTTTGATGACCGGCGAAGTGGCACAAACCATGGTGAACGCGGTGCGCCGGCACCCGAGCAACCCCGGACTACTGCAATTGGGCGACCTGGCCCAGTACAAGCCCGTGCTGCGCCAAGCCCTGTGTACTAATTACGCTGTTGCGCCCAAAACCTACCGCCTGTGCGGCATGCCGCCACCGAGTTCGGGCATGCTGACTATTGCCTCCATCCTGGGTACCTTGGCCTTCACGCCGGCAGCGAGCCTGTCATTTACCGGTGGGCAGCCCGGCGCTGACTGGCTGCATTTGTACGGCGAAGCCTCGCGCCTGGCTTTTGCAGACCGCGCCCTCTACGTTGGAGACCCCGCTTTTACCGAGGCCCCGGCGGGCGACTGGCTCAGCCTGGTGCAGCCCGCTTACCTGCAAGCGCGTGCCGCTGCCATTGCACCCCAGGGG
Source organism: Comamonadaceae bacterium (assembly GCA_947478935.1). Lineage (GTDB taxonomy): Bacteria > Pseudomonadota > Gammaproteobacteria > Burkholderiales > Burkholderiaceae_C > Allorhodoferax. Next base: position 15,671 of record CANJXV010000010.1, on the reverse strand, counting down.
CCGGTAATGCCGAAAGTGCAGGCAGGCACCCCTGGCGCAGTTCAAGCGCCACTGAACTGGATGCCTATGCCCGAGCAAACCGAACACGGCACCTCGCATATATCGGTACTGGATCGCTGGGGCCATGCACTGGCCATGACCACCACCATCGAAGACGCCTTTGGCTCGCGCCTGATGGTGAACCGTGGCAGGGGCCTAGCGGGCGGCTTCTTACTCAATAACCAACTCACTGACTTCAGCTTCAGCCACAGCGGTGCGGACGGCAAACCGGTAGCCAATCGGGTGCAGGCGGGTAAGCGGCCCCGCTCGTCCATGGCGCCCACCTTGGTATTTGATGCGGACAGCGGCGACTTGCAATTGAGCGGCGGCAGTCCAGGCGGGGCTTTCATCATTCACTTCACCGCCAAAACCCTGTACGGCATGCTGCACTGGGGCCTGAGCCCGCAAGCGGCCATTGACCTGCCTAATTTCGCCAGCTTGGAGGGCACTACCTTTTTGGAAAAAGGCCGCTTTGCCCCGGCCAGCGCGGCGGCCTTGCAAGCGCGCGGCCACCAGGTGCTGGAAATTCCGCTTACCAGCGGCCTGCAAGTGATAGCGCGCGAGCCCGACGGCTGGGCCGGTGGCGCTGACGGCCGTCGCGAAGGCGCGGTGCTGGGCGACTGAGCCTAGCCCCACTCCTACAATCTCTCGATGGCAATCCCCCAGACTTTTATCCAGGAATTGTTGGCCCGCGCCGACATTGTGGACATCGTCGGGCGCTATGTGCAACTTAAAAAAGGCGGCGCCAATTTCATGGGCTTATGCCCGTTTCACGGCGAAAAATCCCCCTCTTTCTCGGTCAGCCCCAGCAAGCAGTTTTTCCATTGCTTTGGTTGCGGAAAAAACGGCAATGCCATCGGCTTTTTGATGGACCATGCCGGCATGACTTTCGTGGAAGCGGTGCAGGACCTGGCACAACAATTTGGCATGCAAGTGCCGCAAGAAGACGCCTCACCGCAAGACCGGGCCCGCGCCCAGGAGCAAAAAGAAAAGCAGCACACGCTCACCAGCGTGCTGGAAAAAGCCGGTGAGGCCTACCGCCGCCAGCTCAAAGACGCGCCGCGCGCGGTGACATACCTAAAAGGGCGAGGCCTATCGGGCGAAGTGGCCAAACGCTTCGGACTGGGCTACGCGCCCGAGGGCTGGCGCAGCCTGGCCAGCGTATTCCCACAGTACGACGACCCACTGCTGGTGGAAAGCGGCCTGGTCATCAGCAATGCCGAAGAAGGCGGCGAAGAAAAACGCTACGACCGCTTTCGCGACCGGGTGATGTTCCCCATACGTAATATCAAAGGCGAGTGCATAGGCTTTGGCGGTCGCGTGCTGGGCGATGAAAAGCCCAAATACCTCAATTCGCCAGAAACCGCGGTATTTAGCAAAGGGCGCGAGCTCTACGGCCTATTTGAAGCGCGCGCCCACTTGCGTGAAAAAGGCTACGCGCTGGTGACTGAAGGCTATATGGACGTGGTGGCGCTAGCGCAGCTGGGCTTTCCCAATGCGGTCGCCACCCTGGGCACCGCTTGCACACCCGACCATGTGCAAAAGCTATTCCGATTTACCGACGCCGTGGTATTTAGCTTTGACGGCGACAGCGCAGGGCGACGCGCAGCGCGCAAAGCGCTGGACGGCGCCCTGGCCTATGCCAGCGATGTGCGCAGCATTAAATTTTTGTTTCTGCCAGAAGAACACGACCCCGACAGCTTTATCCGCGCCCACGGCAGCGAGGCCTTCGCGCAGGCGGTGGCCACGGCAACGCCGCTCAGCCGCTTTTTGGTGGAGGCTGCGAGCGAAGGCTGCGAACTACACAGTGCCGAAGGCCGCGCCCACATGTCCAGCAACGCCAAGCCATTGTGGAGTGCGCTTCCCGAAGGTGCGCTCAAGCTGCAATTGCTCAGCGAAATCGCCGACTTAGTGCAGCTCAACGCGCGCGAGCTCTCCCAGCTATGGCTGCCCGGCCATGGCTATGCGGGCGGCACAGCGCGCAAGCCAGAAAAAAACGCCAAAGCACGCGCTAACCAGGACAACGCGGCGCCGGGGGTCCGGACTTGGAACCCTTATGGAGCGCAAGGCCGCAGCTTGATCCGGCCAGGTTTGCGCGCCCAACCGGCCAGTCGTGCCGAGCACGCCGCGCGCATCTTGCTGGCGCAAAGCCATTTGTGGGCCGACCTGTCCAACGAAGACCAGACCATGCTGTGCGAACAACCAGCCCCGCTGGCGCAGCTCTTTGTCTGGCTGGAAAGCCAGCTGCATGAACACGGCCCCCTGAACTGGACCGCGCTGCGCGGCGAATTGGCCGGGCAGGATTTTGAAGACCTCGCACTGCGCCTGATGGGCGGGGCCACTGTGCCCTCGGAACACAGCGAGGAAGCCGCACTGGATTTGCGCGATGTGCTCAAGCGCCTGTCCATTGACCGGCTGACCGCCCATATGACCGAGATTGCCACACAAGTGGCCGATCCTGAGGTGCGCCAGCGTTATAGGACCTTAGAAACACGCAAAAAAGCGCTGATTGAAGAATTGGAATCGGTAAAATTGGTATAATCCATTTTTTTTCCGGCAAGCGCGACAGCAGTACCTCCGGCACCGGCCACGCAGTGACACCGATCACCCAGGCCATCCGACCGCAAGGGCTGCAACCCAAATGTTCGCCCGCACAGCTTGCCCCCAACGTTCCCATCTTTTCTTTTATAGGCCTTCGCTTGTCTGCAAGTGCATGGCTTTGTTGATGCCGCCATCCGATCCTCTTCATCACTGAAGGTTGAACCATGCCTACACTAAAAAACAAAAAAGCGTCCAAGCCTGCTGCCAAAAAACCTGTGGCAAAAAAAGCCGTGGCCGTGAAAAAAACGCCAGCATCCAAAGCCAAACCAGTAGCAGCTAAAAAAGCGATGGCTAAACCCGCTAAAGCCGTCGTCAGGGCCGCAGCCAAGCCTGTGGCTAAAACCGCGCCTAAGCCCGTTGCAAAAGGCGCGGTCAAAACTAAAGCAGTCTCAGTGCCAGCCAAAAAAGCGGTAGTGCCAAGTAAGGCAAAAGCTGCCTCAAGCAAAGCACCGGCAAGCGCAAAAAGCAGCGTCAAGCCTAGCCCGAAAAAAGTGGTGGCAGTGAAAAAACAAATAGCACCGGCCAAAAAAGCAGTGGCGGTCAAATTGACCGAAAAAAATAATGCAACAATCAACAAAAAAGTAAGTAATAAAATCCCAGCAAAGGCAAACAGTAAAACCATCAAAGCTTCCAAACCGACCGTATCGGCGAAAGCGAACAACGCTGCGCCACTTAAAAAGCCTCTTAAAGTCAAAGCCAAAGAGACACCGGTAGCGGTGTCCAAGGCGGTACCCAAAAAATCCATGCCCAAAGTTAGTTCCCCTGTGCCTGTCACCACATCCAAAAAATCCAGCGTTCCATCGGCAGTAAAAACTGGCAAAGCAGCCCCCCAACCTGAAGTCAACAAATCTGCCGCAGTGGCGGCAAAGCCAGTTAAAGAAGCGCCAAAGCTGGCAGTCAAGGCAAAGGCCGTTGCGGCCAAAGCGGATCCGAAAAAGACCGTTGCCACCGCTCCGGTAAAAGCACCGGCCAAGCCCGCAGCAAAACCTGCATCCAAGGTGAAAGCCAAGGGCAAGGGCGCATTAGGCGATGGCGACGATGCCGATTTGTCCGATATCGAAGCGGAGTTGGAAGCCGAGCCGGTAGCGGTGGACAGCGGCGAAAAAGTCAAGCCGCTGCGTATGAAGATTAGCCAGGCAAAAGCCCGCGCGCTGATGAAAGAATTTGGTCTGGAACAAACTATTCTTTCCGAAGAAGAAAAAGTCAAACACCGTCTGGCGTTTATCGAAATGGTGAAGCTAGGCCGCACGCGCGGCTACCTGACGCATGGCGAAATTTCTGACCACTTGCCCGGCAAACTGGTAGAGACCGAGACGCTGGAAGTGGTGATCTCGATGCTCAATGACATGGGCGTTGCCGTCTATGAGCAAACCCCTGATACCGAGACCCTGTTGCTCAACAACAATGTGGCCACGGCGGCCACCGAGGCCGAGGCAGAAGAAGAAGCCGAAGCGGCACTGTCCACCGTGGACAGTGAGTTTGGCCGCACCACCGACCCAGTGCGCATGTACATGCGCGAAATGGGCACCGTCGAGTTGCTGACCCGCGAAGGCGAAATTGAAATTGCCAAGCGCATTGAAGGCGGGTTGATGGCGATGATGGAAGCGATCTCGGGATCGCCTGCGTCCATCGAAGAAATATTGCGTCTTGGCGAGGAAATCCGCGAAGACAAAGTGGTTATCACTACCATCGTGGACGGTTTTTCCAACCCTAATGAGGCTGATGACTATGTGGCAGAGGAAGACTTTGATGAGTTCGACGCCGATGACGACGACGACGGCAAAGGCGGCTCCAAGGCCCTGACTAAAAAGCTGGAAGAGCTCAAGCGCGAAGCGCTGATCCGATTTGACCGCCTGCGTGAACTCGACGGCGTAATGCGTAAGCATTTGATGAAAGAAGGCTATGGCTCACCCGCCTATTCAAAGGCGCAAAAGCTATTGAGTGAAGAGTTGATGACCATCCGCTTCACGGCCAAAGCCATTGAAAAGCTGTGCGATATGGTGCGTGGCCAGGTAGATGAAATCCGCAAGAAAGAGCGCGAGCTACGCCGCATCATTGTGGATAAATGCGGCTACAGCCAAGACCATTTCATCGCTGAATTCAGTGGCCGCGACAAACATGGCAACAAAGTTGCCAGCAATTTGCTCAACGTGAAGTGGATCGAAAAACAAGCCGCTGCCGGTAAGCCCTACAGTGCGGTGATGGCGCGCAATATTCCGCCGGTGCAGGAAATCCAGCAGCGCTTGAATGACTTGCAAGACCGGGTTGTGGTGCCCCTGGATCAGCTTAAAGACATCAACAAGCGCATGAACCAGGGCGAGGCTTCCAGCCGCTCGGCCAAGCGCGAAATGATAGAAGCTAATTTGCGCTTGGTGATTTCGATAGCCAAGAAATACACCAACCGTGGTTTGCAGTTCCTGGATTTGATCCAAGAAGGCAACATCGGTTTGATGAAAGCCGTGGACAAGTTTGAATACCGTCGCGGTTATAAGTTCTCGACCTATGCGACCTGGTGGATCCGCCAAGCCATTACCCGATCGATTGCCGACCAGGCACGCACCATCCGCATACCGGTGCACATGATCGAGACCATCAACAAGATGAACCGCATCAGCCGCCAGCATTTGCAAGAGTTTGGCTTCGAGCCCGATGCATCGGTGCTTGCAGAGCGCATGGAGATACCGGAAGACAAAATCCGCAAGATCATGAAGATCGCCAAAGAGCCGATTTCCATGGAAACACCGATTGGCGACGATGACGACAGCCACCTGGGTGACTTCATCGAAGACGGCGCCAACACGGCCCCAATGGAAGCGGCCATACAAGCCGGTTTGCGCGATGTGGTGAAAGACATTTTGGACAGCCTTACGCCGCGCGAAGCCAAAGTGCTGCGCATGCGCTTTGGTATCGAAATGGCCAGCGACCACACGCTGGAAGAGGTGGGCAAACAATTTGACGTGACGCGTGAGCGCATACGTCAAATCGAAGCCAAGGCGCTGCGCAAGCTCAAGCACCCCAGTCGCAGCGACAAACTGCGCAGCTTCACCGACACCTTGTAAAACGGTGAGTGAGCACGCCCAGCCTTTTGTGCTGGCCGGCGTCATGGGCTGGCCGGTGGCGCATTCGCGCTCGCCGCTGATCCATGGCCACTGGATCGCCCACTGCGGCCTGCGCGGTGCCTATGTGCCCTTGGCGGTGCAGCCCGCGCAACTGGAGCGGGCCTTGCGCGCGCTGCCGGTGCTCGGTTTTGCCGGTTGTAACCTGACCATCCCGCACAAAGTGCAAGCCCTGTCTATCGTGGACCAGATCGACCCGATTGCCCGACGCATTGGTGCGGTGAACACCGTACTGGTGCAGACCGATGGCAGTTTGCTCGGCACCAATACCGATGCCTTTGGCTACATCGAAAGCCTGCGTGAAGCCCAGCCTGCCTGGGTGGCCGAACAAGGCCCTGCCGTGGTGCTCGGAGCCGGTGGCGCATCCCGCGCGGTGTTGTGCGCGCTGATCGATGCGGGCGTGCCGCTGATTCGCCTGTGCAACCGCGATGCCGGTAAAGCCCAGGTGCTGGCGCAGGAATTCGGTGCGGTGGTACAAGCCTTGCCCTGGGCCCAGCGCCATGCCTCATTGCAAGACGCGCAACTACTAGTCAACACCACCAGCCTGGGCATGCACGGACAGGAGGCCCTAGACATCCGCTTGGATGACCTGCCTGCCAAGGCCGTGGTGTCAGACATTGTGTATGTGCCTCGCATTACGCCGCTGCTGGCAGCGGCGCAGGCCCGCGGCAATCCGATTGCGGAAGGCCTGGGCATGTTGCTTCACCAGGCGCGCCCGGCGTTTGCGGCCTGGTTTGGGTCTATGCCTGCGATTTCTGAAACCCTATTGCACGCGGTGCGCAGCAGTTTGTAAGCCTTTTTTAGCCGGGACTCACCTGGCACTCCGTTTTTTACCTATTCACTTCAAGGATTTTTCATGCATACCAGCCCCTCTGGACTCCAATACGAAGACACAACGCTGGGCGACGGTGATACCGCTGCCGCAGGCCAGCATGTACGTGTGCACTACACCGGCTGGCTGTTTGAGGACGGCGAACTAGGCGAGCAGTTCGACTCCAGCAAAGACCGTGGCGACCCGTTTAGCTTCCGCCTAGGTGCCGGTATGGTGATCCAGGGCTGGGATGAAGGCGTGGTCGGTATGCAGGTGGGCGGCTGTCGCACCCTGATCATCCCGCCCGAGCTGGGCTATGGAAAGCGCGGCGCGGGGGGCGTGATACCGCCCAATGCGACCCTGAAGTTTGAGGTCGAACTGCTGTCCGTCTGAGAACGCCCCATGGCCGGCCGCCTTGGGCATAGAAAAAACCACCGTATGGCCTTGAAATAGGCCTACGGCACCCCATGTCTTTTGCACGCCGCTTTATTAACGGAATTTTTGGTAAGCACATGTCCGACAACGCCTCCCCCACCCCTCCCAACGATGGCCAGCCCGACGCGCACGCCCCAGGCGCAGGCGCCGAGCCCGCCTTCGATGCCGATCCATTAACCGTCGCCCAGGCCGAGCTGGCCGTTTTGCAGGCCAAAAGCGCCGAGTTAGCCGACCAATACCTGCGCGCCAAGGCCGATGCGGAGAACGCCCGCCGCCGCGCCGAAGACGAAATTACCAAAGCCCGCAAATTTGCGGTGGAAAGCTTTGCAGAGAGCTTGTTGCCGGTGGCCGACAGCTTGGAAGCCGGCCTGGCAATCAAAGACGCCACCGCCGCGCAGATCAATGAAGGCGCGCAAGCCACGCTGCGCCAGCTGATTGCCGCCCTGGAGCGCAACAAGGTCATCGCCATCAACCCGGAGGTCGGTGCCAAATTTGACCCGCACCACCACCAGGCCATCAGTGTGGTGCCTGCCGAGCAGGAAGCCAACACGGTGGTCACGGTGCTGCAAAAAGGCTATTTGATTGCCGAGCGCGTGCTGCGCCCGGCGCTGGTCACGGTGGCCGCACCCAAATAATCCAGGTTGCGGCCTTTTTTTTGTATCCAACGCCTGACGGTCACTTGAGTAAATAGCGCGCCGCGCGCCTTGAAAACCGGGGCACTGCCCCGAACTTGTAACTATCAGTTTTATTGCATTAGCAGGAGTTTCATCATGGGAAGAATCATCGGAATTGACCTTGGCACCACCAACAGCTGTGTTGCCATCATGGAGGGCAACACGCCCAAGGTCATCGAAAACGCCGAAGGCGCGCGCACCACACCGTCCATCATTGCATATCAAGAAGACGGCGAAGTGCTGGTCGGCGCATCGGCCAAGCGCCAATCGGTCACCAACCCCAAGAACACGCTGTATGCGGTCAAGCGCCTGATCGGGCGCAAGTTCACCGAAAAAGAGGTGCAAAAAGACATCGACCTGATGCCTTACAAAATCGCCGCTGCTGACAACGGCGACGCCTGGGTGGAAGTGCGTGGCAACCGCATGGCGCCGCAACAGGTCAGCGCCGACATCTTGCGCAAAATGAAAAAAACCGCCGAGGACTACCTGGGCGAAGAAGTGACCGACGCGGTGATCACCGTACCGGCTTATTTCAACGACGCGCAGCGCCAGGCTACCAAAGACGCCGGGCGCATTGCCGGGCTGGATGTCAAGCGCATCATCAATGAACCTACTGCCGCGGCTCTTGCCTTTGGCATGGACAAAAACGAAAAAGGCGACCGCAAGATTGCGGTATACGACTTAGGCGGTGGTACGTTTGATGTCTCCATCATTGAAATCGCTGACGTAGATGGCGAAAAGCAGTTTGAAGTGCTGTCCACCAATGGCGACACCTTCTTGGGTGGTGAGGACTTTGACCAGCGCATCATCGACTTCGTGATTGCCGAGTTCAAGAAAGACCAAGGCGTGGACTTAAGCCGCGATGTACTGGCTCTGCAACGCCTGAAAGAATCCGCAGAAAAAGCCAAGATCGAGCTCTCCAGCAGCTCGCAGACTGACATCAACCTGCCCTACATCACGGCGGATGCCTCCGGCCCGAAACACCTAAACATCAAGCTCACCCGCGCCAAGCTCGAAGCCTTGGTCGAAGAGCTGATCGAACGCACGATTGCACCTTGCCGGATGGCGATCAAAGATGCAGGTGTAAACGTCGCGGATATCCATGACGTGATTTTGGTCGGCGGTATGACGCGCATGCCCAAGGTGCAGGACAAAGTGAAAGAATTGTTCGGCAAAGAGCCGCGTAAAGACGTCAACCCCGACGAAGCCGTGGCCGTAGGCGCCGCCATCCAAGGTCAGGTGCTCTCGGGTGACCGCAAAGACGTGTTGTTGTTGGACGTGACGCCGCTATCCCTGGGCATAGAAACCTTGGGCGGTGTGATGACCAAAATGATCACCAAAAACACCACCATCCCGACCAAGTTCGCACAAACTTTCTCCACTGCCGACGACAACCAACCGGCAGTCACCATCAAAGTGTTCCAGGGTGAGCGCGAGATGGCATCGGCCAATAAATCGCTGGGCGAGTTCAACCTGGAAGGCATCCCGCCCTCGCCACGCGGCACGCCGCAAATCGAGGTGTCTTTTGACATCGACGCCAACGGCATCTTGCACGTGGGCGCTAAGGACAAAGGCACGGGCAAGGAAAACAAAATCACCATCAAAGCCAACTCGGGCCTGAGCGAAGCCGAGATTCAGCAAATGGTGAAAGACGCCGAGCTCAACGCGGCCGATGACAAGAAAAAACTCGAAGTCATTCAGGCGCGCAACGAGGCCGAAGCCAATATGCACAGCGTCAAGAAGAGCCTGAGTGAACATGGTGACAAGCTCGATGCCGGCGAAAAAGAGAAAATCGAAGCCGCGATCAAGGATCTGGAAGGCGTGATCAAAAGCGACGACAAAGAAAGCATCAGTTCCAAGAGCGCGGCTTTGATGGCAGCGAGCCAGAAGCTGGGTGAAAAAGTCTATGCCGACATGCAGGCAAAGCAAGCTGCCGAGAGCGCTGCCGCCGGCGGCGCCGAGCAAGCCACAAAACCCGCCGACGACAATGTGGTGGATGCGGAAGTTAAGGAAGTGAAAAAGGGATAAACCCGCAGCGGCTTTTGGCTGCTTAAAAACCCGCCGCGCTGAACCCGCTTTGGAGTTCAACGCGGCTTTTCTGTTGTTACGGAGCCCGCAATAGCCATGGCCAAAAGAGATTTTTACGAAATTTTGGGCGTACCCAAGACCGCTTCGGACGAGGAAATTAAAAAGTCCTACCGCAAGATGGCGATGAAGTTCCACCCAGACCGCAACCAGGGCGAAGCGGCTAAAGAGGCGGAAGTCAAATTCAAAGAGGCCAAAGAGGCCTACGAGATGCTGTCCGACCCACAAAAGCGCGCCGCCTACGACCAGCACGGCCACGCCGGTGTGGACCCGAATATGCGCGGCCCCGGCGGCGAAGGCTTTGGCGGCTTTGCCGATGCTTTTGGTGATATTTTTGGCGAGATGTTCGGCCAGCAGCGCGGCGGCCGCGGTGGACGACAGGTGTTTCGTGGCGGTGACCTGAGCTACGCGATGGAGATGACGCTGGAAGAAGCGGCCAATGGCAAAGACGCGCAAATCCGCATTCCTACCCATGAAAACTGCGATGTCTGCGCCGGTGCCGGCGCCAAGCCGGGCAGCCAAATCAAGAACTGCGGCACCTGCGGGGGCGCCGGTGTGGTGCAAATGCGGCAGGGCTTTTTCAGCGTGCAGCAAACCTGCCCTACCTGCCGTGGCGCCGGAAAAATTGTGGCTGAGCCCTGTATCGCCTGCGCGGGCCAGGGCAAGATCAAAAAGCAAAAAACCTTGGAAGTCAAAATTCCCGCCGGTATCGACGCGGGCATGCGGATTCGCAGCGCGGGCAATGGCGAACCGGGCACGAACGGCGGGCCGCCGGGCGACTTGTACATCGAAATTCGGCTCAAGAAACACGATATTTTTGAGCGCGACGGCGACGACTTGCATTGCACCGTGCCCATCAGCATTGTCGAAGCGTCCTTGGGCGGCGAAATCGACGTGCCCACTTTGCAGGGCAAAGCGGCTATCGATCTGCCTGAAGGCACGCAAACCGGTAAGCAATTCCGTTTGCGGGGCAAAGGCATCAAAGGCGTGCGCTCAAGCTACCCCGGCGATTTGTACTGCCACATTACCGTCGAGACGCCGGTCAAACTTACGGAGCATCAGCGCAAACTGCTGCGCGAACTGGACGATTCCTTCCGCAAAGGCGGCAGCAAACATTCGCCATCAGGCGATAGCTGGACGGATCGTTTGAAAAGCTTTTTCAGCTGAAGTTTTTAACTGATCGTTAGCCACACAGCGCATGGCCGGGCCCACCACTGCCACACCGCCCATGCGCTATTTGACGGCGGCGTTTTATCTGTTTGTCGATCTGCCCGACTGTGCGCAGTTCAAAGCCCCGCTGCAAGTGCTGTGTGAAGCGGAGCAAGTAAAAGGTCTAATTTTGCTGGCACCCGAGGGCATTAACAGCACTATCTCCGGCCCTGCGCAGGGCGTTAACGCGGTGCTGACTTGGCTGCGCAGCCAAACGCCATTTGCCCGCTTGCAGCACAAAGAATCTTGGTCCGACAAAGCACCGTTTCGCCGCATGCGGGTGCGTATCAAAAAAGAAATTGTGACCATGGGCGTGCCCGGGCTGCGTCCGGCCAGCCAGGCGGGGCGCTATGTCAGCGCGCAGGACTGGAACGCTTTGATCGCCGACCCGGACGTGCTGCTGGTGGACACACGCAACGACTATGAAGTGGAGTTGGGCAGCTTTACAGGCGCCGTCAATCCCGGCATCCAAAGCTTTGCGCAATTGCCCGCATGGCTTGCAGCGCAAGGCCTACTGGACCCGGCCAAGCCGCGTAAGGTGGCGATGTTTTGCACTGGCGGTATCCGCTGCGAAAAATCTACCGCGCTTTTGCGTGCGCAGGGTTTGCAGGAGGTGTATCACCTAGAAGGTGGCATTTTGAAATACCTGGAAACCGTGGCGCCCGAGGCCAGCCGCTGGCAAGGCGAATGCTTTGTGTTTGACGAGCGGGTGTCGGTAGCCCACGGAGTGCAGACGGGCAACCAGCAACTATGCCGCTGCTGCCGCCAACCCCTGCCGCCGGGTGCTTTGGAGTCAAGCCACTATGAGCCGGGTGTCAGCTGCCCGCGCTGTTTTAGCTTGACCAGCGAAACGCAGAAAAAAGGCGCGCGCGAGCGGCAAAGACAATGGGAGCGCGCCAAGGCAAAGGCCGCATTGCGTGGCAGCGACGGCGTCGCATTTGCACCTGCGGGCCAAGATGCCATCACGGGCCATGGCTGAGGCTGCGCTGCCCGTCCTGTATTCCTTTCGCCGCTGCCCCTATGCGATGCGGGCACGCCTGGCTTTGAATGTCAGCGGTATCGCTGTGGAACACCGCGAAGTGGAACTCAAGAACAAACCGGCGCGCATGCTGGCCGCCTCGGCTAAGGGCACGGTGCCGGTGTTGGTGTTGCCCGATGGCCGGGTGATAGACGAAAGCCTGGACATCATGCGCTGGGCTTTGGAAAAGCATGATCCGCTGCACTGGTGGCCGAATGATCCGCTTCGTTTGGCAGCGACGATGGCTTTAATCGAAGAAAACGACGGGCCGTTTAAGCACGCCTTGGACCGCTACAAATACCCGCACCGATTCGGCTTGGCGGACGGCGCCGCCTGGCGTCAAGCGGGCGCCAACTTTCTGCTGCGACTGGAGGTCGTATTGATGACCCAGACCTATCTAGCCGGGCAACGACAAGGCTTATGCGACGTCGCGCTGGCGCCTTTCGTGCGACAGTTCGCGCACACCGACAAGACTTGGTTTGCGGAGCAGTCCTGGCCGCATTTGGCCCGCTGGCTGGCAGAGTTTGAAGCTTCGGCGGCGTTTGCGGCCATCATGCACAAACACAGCCCTTGGGCTTTGGAGTGTGGCAGCGGGGTGTTTACCAAGCGATGACTGAGCAAGGCATCAAAAAGTCAGAGCTAGCTCGCCGCTTGGGTTGGCCCCGCCATTGAAGGTGGCAACCGCTTTTAGCATACCTGTGGCATGGGCCGCTATCACCATGCCTACACCAAGCGCGTTCATTACGCGTTTGTGGGCATCAGGTTGGAAACAAGCTTGTATTATTTCAGTTTCAACAATTGGCATGGATACTTAGGCAACACCTTCGCACGAAATCCCTGCAATCGCGCACTGCTCAAGCCGCTTAAAACGCTTCCAAAGCCAATGCGGTCACCGCATCTGCACCATCGACAATGCTGTCGCGCAAGCCGGGAACTTTGGTCAGGATGTGATCGGCATAAAAACGTGCAGTGCTGATTTTCGCCTGCATGAATTCTTTATCGACGCCCGAAGCTAACTGCGCCTGCGCCACCAGCAGCGAGCGACCCATTTGCCAACCGGCCATGAGGTTACCGGCCAGCATGAGATAAGGCACGCTACCGGCATAGACCGCGTTCGGGCTGGCTTTGGAATGCCCAGCCACGAAGTCCACGACATCGACAAAGGCGGCGCGCGCAGCGTCCAGGCGCTTGGCCATGGCCAGCGCGTCTGCGCTGCCAGCGGTTTGCAAATCCGCCACTGTGGCAGCCACTTGGGCGGCGATGGCCTTGGCAGCCTGGCCGCCATCCCGCGCGGTTTTACGGCCCACCAGGTCGTTGGCCTGGATGGCGGTAGTGCCTTCGTAAATCGTCAAAATTTTGGCGTCGCGGTAGTACTGCGCCACGCCGGTCTCTTCGATAAAGCCCATGCCGCCGTGCACTTGTATCGCCATGGAGGTGACTTCAAGGCTCATCTCGGTGCTAAAGCCTTTAACCAGCGGCACCATGAATTCATAAAAAGTCTGGTGCTCTTTGCGCGCCTGTGCATCCGGATGGTGGTGCGCCACATCAAAGGCGGAAGCGGCCACCGAGGCCAACGCACGGCAGCCTTGCACATAGGCGCGCATGGTCATGAGCATGCGGCGCACATCGGGGTGGTGGATGATGGGCGCGCTGGTATTCATCGAACCATCGACTGGACGGCTTTGCACCCGATCGCGCGCGAACTGCGACGCCTTTTGGTAGGCCCGCTCGGCCACCGCAATGCCTTGCACGCCCACCCCGTAGCGGGCGGCGTTCATCATAATGAACATGTACTCCAAGCCCCGGTTTTCCTGGCCGACCAAATAACCTACGGCGCCCGGCCCCGCGGTGTCGGCCAGCGAACCGGCCAGGCCATCGCCAAATTGCAGCACCGCCGTCGGGCTGGCTTTAATGCCCATTTTGTGTTCGATGCTGACGCACTGCACATCGTTTCGCGCGGCGGGGTTGCCCTGTGCATCCACGACAAACTTGGGCACCACAAACAGGCTAATGCCTTTGACGCCCTCGGGCGCGCCTTGCACCCGCGCCAGCACCAAATGGACGATGTTTTCGGCCATGTCGTGCTCACCCCAGGTGATGTAAATCTTGGTGCCGAAGATACGGTAAGTGCCGTCGGGCTGTGGTTCGGCGCGGGTGCGCACCAGCGCCAGGTCGCTACCGGCTTGGGGCTCGGTCAGGTTCATGGTGCCGGTCCATTGGCCACTAACAATTTTTTCCAGATAAATCGCTTTGAGTTCGTCCGAGCCAGCAGTCAACAAGGCCTCGATGGCGCCGTCACTGAGCAAGGGGCACAGCGCAAAACTCATATTGGCGGAGTTCTGCATTTCACCGCACATGGCGCCAATGGTTTTGGGCAGGCCCTGGCCACCAAATTCCACCGGGTGCTGCAAACCCTGCCAACCTGCCTCGGCAAACTGCTTGTAAGCTTCTTTGAAACCGGGTGTGGCCGTGACCACGCCGTTCTTCCAGGCGCTGGGGTTTTGGTCACCGGCCCAGTTCAGGGGGGCTAGCACTTCTTCATTGAACTTAGCTGCCTCTTCCAGCACCGCCTGCGCCGTGCCCAGGTCCGCATCCTCAAAACCAGGCAATTGGGCGATCTGGTCGATACGCGCCAAGTGCTCGATATTGAACAGCATGTCTTTGACGGGGGCGGAATAAGTCATGGCACTTCTCACAAAACAAAAGCAAAAAAAAAGCAGCGCTTGGCTGCCTTCGGGGACGCTGGTTTAAAGCGCCGCGACTAACTCAGGCACTGCGACGAAGAGGTCTGCCTCCAGGCCGTAATCAGCCACGCTGAAAATAGGCGCTTCGGCGTCTTTGTTGATGGCCACGATGACCTTGCTGTCTTTCATACCGGCCAGATGCTGGATGGCACCACTGATGCCGCAGGCAATATAGAGCTGTGGCGCGACGATCTTGCCGGTCTGGCCCACTTGCCAGTCGTTGGGCGCGTAACCGGCATCGACGGCGGCGCGGCTGGCGCCCATAGCGGCGCCCAGTTTGTCGGCCAGCGGCGTCATGATTTCCATGAATTTTTCATTCGAGCCTAAAGCACGTCCGCCGGAGACAATGATCTTGGCTGCCGTCAATTCGGGGCGGTCATTGCGGGCGATTTCTGAGCGCACAAAGCTGACATCTGCACTGGCGACCTGGGCGGCGGGCGTTTCCACTGCGGCGCTGCCGCCTGTGCTGGCTGCTGCGTCAAAACCGGTAGTACGCACGGTGATGACTTTGATGGCATCGCCGCTTTGTACCGTGGCAATCGCATTACCGGCATAAATCGGGCGCTCAAAGGTATCAGGGCTCTCGACCTTGGTGATGTCGGAGATTTGCGCCACATCCAACTTGGCAGCCACGCGCGGGGCGATGTTCTTGCCCACGGCAGTTGCAGGGAAAAGAATGTGACTGTAGGCGCCGGCCATGCCAACCACCTGGGCCGTCACGTTTTCAGCCAGCCCATTGGCAAATGCGGCGCTATCGGCGTGAATGACTTTGGCGACACCGGCAACAGCCGCAGCGGCTGCAGCAGCGGCGCCCGCGTTATGGCCAGCGATCAGCACATGCACGTCACCACCGCATTGCACGGCAGCGGTAATGGTATTGAGGGTGGAGGGCTTGATGCCCGCGTTATCGTGTTCAGCAACGACGAGAGAAGTCATGGT
>CANJXV010000009.1 GCA_947478935.1 Comamonadaceae bacterium | reverse complement strand
CATACGCGCCCAGGGGGCCGGCGGGCAAAACGTCAACAAAGTCTCCAGCGCCATTCATTTGCGCTTTGATATTCCCGCCTCCTCACTGCCCGAAGACGTTAAAGAGCGGCTCCTAGCTCTGCGCGACAAGCGCATAACCGCAGAGGGCGTGCTGGTCATCAAGGCGCAAAGCCACCGCACCCAGGACTTGAACCGGCTGGACGCCTATGCACGCCTGCAAGATATTGTGCAAAGCGTGGCGCTGCCGCCCAAGCCACGACGTGCAACACGTCCGACGCGCGCCTCCAAAGAGCGGCGCCTGCAGGCTAAAAGCCAGCGCAGTGCCATTAAAGAACTACGCGGCAAAGCGCGGGATTAGACCGTCGCCCTGCGCTCAGGGCTAACCCTGTGCTTGCCCAGGCGGGCGCTACCTACAATGCCCCCTCCACAGTCCACGGCCCCGCCCACACCGACCGCCATGCCCAAAACCACAGAAGCCCCCAAGGACCTGCCCGAGCGCGTCATCAAAAAATACCCCAACCGGCGCTTGTACGACACGCATACCTCCAGCTACATCACGCTGGCCGAAATCAAGCAACTGGTGATGGACCACAAAGCCTTCGCCGTGGTGGATGCTAAAACCTCGGAAGACCTGACGCGCAGCATCTTGCTGCAAATTATTTTGGAAGAAGAAGCCGGTGGCTCGCCCATGTTCACCGCGCCAGTGCTGGCAAATATCATCCGGTTTTACGGCCATTCCATGCAGGGCTTTATGGGCGGCATCATGGAAAAAAATATGCAGACCCTGATGGAAATGCCGGTGCCTATCGTGCCCGGCGTCATGGGCACCAATGTGTTTCAGCAAATGCAGGAACAAATGCAAAAGCAAACCGAGCAATTCCTGGGCACCTTCGGGATCAAGCGTTAAGCGCATGCTTTTTGCGCCTTTTTCGGGTGCCAATGTATGGGCGCCCTCTTATTTTTGTCACCACACTCCATGACTCTTGAAACCATCGCCAGCCCTGGCGCGACGCGCGCACCCACCGTGGGCTTTGTCAGCCTGGGCTGCCCCAAAGCGCTGACCGACTCCGAACTGATCCTCACACAGCTCAGCGCCGAGGGCTACCAGACCTCCAAAACCTTTGCTGGTGCCGACCTCGTCATCGTCAACACCTGCGGCTTTATTGACGATGCGGTGAAAGAGAGCCTGGACACGATTGGCGAGGCCCTGGCAGACAACGGACGCGTTATCGTGACCGGTTGCCTAGGCGCACGCGCCGATGGCGAGGGCAACAATCTGGTGCGCCAAATGCACCCCAAAGTGCTGGCCGTGACCGGGCCCCATGCGACGCAAGAAGTCATGGATGCAGTGCATCTGAACCTGCCCAAGCCACATGACCCTTTTGTCGATCTGGTGCCCCAAGGCTTTGGCATTGCCGGCATCAAACTAACGCCGCGCCACTATGCGTATTTGAAAATCAGCGAAGGCTGCAACCATCGCTGCACCTTTTGCATCATCCCTTCGATGCGCGGCGATTTGGTATCCCGCCCGATTGGCGATGTGCTCAATGAAGCGCGGGCGCTATTCGAAGGGGGCGTTAAAGAGCTGCTAGTGATCAGCCAGGACACCTCCGCCTACGGCGTGGACATGCAATACCGCACCGGTTTTTGGGACGGCAAGCCGGTCAAAACCCGCACTTTCGAACTGGTCGAGGCCCTGGGCGAAATCGCCGCCCCTTATGGCGCCTGGGTGCGCTTGCACTATGTTTATCCCTACCCCACGGTGGACAAGCTGCTGCCGCTTATGGCGCAAGGCAAAGTACTGCCCTACTTAGACGTGCCGCTGCAACACAGCCACCCCGATGTCCTTAAGCGCATGAAGCGCCCGGCCAGTGGCGAGCGTAATCTGGAGCGTATCGCCGCCTGGCGCGAAGCCTGTCCCGAGTTGGTAGTGCGCAGTACGTTTATTGCCGGTTTTCCGGGTGAGACCGAAGCCGAGTTTGAACACCTGCTGGACTTTGTGCGCGAAGCACAAATCGACCGCGCCGGTTGCTTTGCGTACAGCGCGGTCCAGGGCGCGAGCGCCAACGAATTGCCCGGCATGCTGCCCCTGGAACTGCGCGAGGAGCGCCGCTCCCGTTTTATGGCAGTGGCTGAAGAAGTGTCCGCCGAGCGCTTGCGCCGCCGCATAGGCGCCACCATGCAGGTACTGGTGGATTCGGCCCCGGGCATGGGCAAAAAAGGCGGCGTCGGCCGCAGCTATGCCGACGCTCCAGAAATCGACGGCGTAGTGCGCCTGCTACCCCCAGAAAAAATCAGCAAAACCCTGAAGGTCGGTGAATTCACCCGCGCCCGCATCGTAGGCACGCAGGGGCATGATTTGGTGGCCTTGCCGGTGTAACGCTCCCTGCGAACGGCTGGCGCACGGGTTGGTCCATGGAATACAAGTCACCTGGGTAGCGTAGGAGCCAGGGGCACGCTTTCAACCGAAATCGGCCGCCTGCGCCATAGCCCCCATGCGCCTGGAAATGGATTGGAACTGCTCCACGGTCTGCGTGATGATGTCTTGCACGCTGCTGACCTGGTGAATCAGACCTGCGGACTGCCCGGCCAGCGCCGGGGCGGCGTTCATGTCGCCACCGAAATACACTTTTTGAATACCCATAAAGCTCTCCGGCCCCATCAGGCCCGCCTCATAAATTGTTTGGGTGAACTCCGTCTTGAGCGCGCGAATGCAGGGGCTGGACTTAGTATTGAGCATCCAGGTACCGGTGGTACCCGCTCCCACAATCGCCTCTTTGTAATGGGCGTGTACTGGACTCTCTAGGCTGGCGACAAAGCGGGTGCCCATTTGGATGGCCTCGGCGCCCAACGCAAAAGCCGCCGCCATGCCCCGGCCATCGACGATGCCACCGGCTGCTATGAGCGGCACATCCACTTTTTCGCGAATCGCCTGAAGCAGCACCAGGGTGCTTACCTCTTCGGGGTTCTTGAAGCCACCGCCCTCGCCGCCTTCCACCACCAGACCATCTACGCCGGCCTCCACGCATTTGAGCGCCATCTCCACCGTGGGCACGGCGTGATAAACGACGATGCCCGCCGCCTTGAGCGGCGCGATGAACTTGGCAGGGCTGCCCGCCGATGTAGTCACAAAACGGATGCCGACCTCGCACACAAAGCGCAGCATGGCCTCGTCTTTCAAAAAGCGAATCGGCAGGTTCACCCCAAAAGGCAGACCGCTGTCCACCATAGCGCGGATTTCGCGCTGGCAATTCTCCGTCTCGCCTGACGAGGTTTCAATGACCCCTAAACCTCCGGCACGGGACACGGCGCTAGCCAAGGGACTGCGGGCAATCCAACCCATGGGGGCTTGGACGATGGGGTAACGAGCGCCGGTATGGGCCAGGACACGGTTCATGCAAATGCCTTTTCTCAGTTGGGGCACAGTGCCCGGTTTGACGAGGATAAACCAGCGCAGTGACCGCCATGGCATGTGGGCGACAGGGGGAACGAGTACCTGCTTGTGTACTTTACCGAACGCCCTTTACGCACCCTTAGCGGTTCTTAGGGGCCTGGCTTTGCAAGGCAGCGACAATAGAGGGCTATGACGGACCATTACAGCGCCTTGGGCCTGCGCGGCAGTGCCAGCATCGCCGACATCAAAAAGGCGTTTCGCCAACTTGCCGCCACCTACCACCCCGACCGCAACAGCGACCCGGACGCCCCGGCGCGCTTTCGTGCTGTGCAGCAGGCCTATGAAGTGCTTAGCGACGAAACCAGACGCCAGGCCTACGATGACAACCGCCGCCGTAACCTGCTCGATGACCCACTGCAAACCGCGCGTGAAATCTGGAACCCCTATTTAGACAAACTGCTGCAAAGCCGCTAACCACCGATTTATGAAAATATCGTCTTACTTCGCGCTCTTGCGCTCCAGCTACGAAGCGGAAATCAATGACATGGCCTTTGACTCCGAAGGCAAAAACGTATTGCGTCAGCGCCTGGCGCAGCGGCGCAAAGAGTTACCCTTTTTACGCCAGATGATGGCAAGCGCTCCGGAAATGGTCGCTATCGTCTTTCACCAGGGTATGCGCTTTAGCAAACCGGCGGCCATGGACGCGCTGGTGACCAAAGACCCAAGCCAACTACCTGACTGGGCCACGCTATCGGCGTATGTCAACCTGGAGCCCTGGGCCCTGGGCCTTGCTGAGGAACTGCGCAAAGACCCGACCGGCGACACGCTGATGGTGCTGGCAGCGGGCATGGAATATTTGTTCCACCATACGCCCGCCGCTGCAGCCTCATCCGGTGACGATGAGGACGAAGACAAAGGGGTTGACGACCAGGATTCCGAAGAAGAAAAAGAAGCTCGCGCTGCCGAAGAAGCTGGCAATGAATGGATGGCCGAACAAGGCTTTGACCGCAAGGAATAAAGCCTGCGCACCGTATTGAATGAGGAAAAGCCATGAGCCAACATCTCGCATTAATTTCTAAAACCCAAAGCCTGATTGCCGCGGGCGATATTTCGGGCGCCGAATCGGCACTAGTGGAGTTGGCCGATGCCGAGGGCGACAACGCCTTGATGGTGGTGCTAGAGCAACTGCCGCCTAAAGACATCTTGGCCGTGATTCGCGAGTACGACAACTCCAAAGAATCAGTGGTAAATCTGCTGGTATCGCCGCAGCAATTTGCGCGTGCGGTGGTGATTGAAAAACAATACAAAGACCTTTCGCGCACCCACTTGCGCGGCATGGTCAACTCGGTCATCTTCCGCGCGGGCGGCGATCCGGTGGAATTCCTGACCGCCATCGGCGATTTGGAGGGTGGTAGCGAAGCCCTAGCCGATTATTTTGCCGAGCGCTGGAGCCGCGTCGAAGCCTTTGCGCGCACCGGTCTTTTTGATACCGCAGAAGACGACGGCGACATGATTTCGGAAGCTGATCTGTACGCCAACGCCTATGCCAAACCCCGCATCGATGAAGACGAGGTCGCCGATCAGGACTGGATGCAAATGGCCTTCACCCTGCGCTACCAGTGCGTGGACTTGTTCATCGAAACCTTGCTGGTGCTGCGTGCCAAAGCCCGCGCTTTTGAGGCCGGACGCGGAGAAGAATTTGAGCTGGAAGAAGACGACGGCAAAGTAGAAACCGGTGACACCGACCGCGGCAAGGCGACCCCCGCTGCTTTGGATGCGGACGAGGAATCGGCGATTTAATCTGTGGCCAAGGCCTACTTTTTCTACCGAGCAATTGCGCGATGACTGACAACCCTGACCAAACTGTGACCGGCGGGGCGAGCAATGCGGGCAGCGGCATGGCGCTGTTTGACGAGCGCCCGTTTTTTGAAAAAGCACTGGCTTATGGGCTGGCCCACGGCCTGATTGGCGCCGAGCGCATCGAAACCCTACGCAGCGAGGCGCCCAAAGGTATGGTGCAAATCGCCCGCTATTTCGGCACCGAGTATTTGCGCCCCGATTTGGAGAAAGCGCGTGAGCGTATGGTGAATTTGGTCAGCCTCTACCTACAGGAAAGCTGTGAAGGCGACCTGCAGCGCGCGGCGCAGGCGCTGCGCGATCACTCGCTGCTGTCGCGCTCCAAAGGCGGCTCGGACCTACTTAAAGCCATGATCGCCATGCCGCAGAACACCCATTTCGGCATGCAGGACGGGCGCGGCTTTAGCGACGAACACCTACCGGTCCTCGAGCGCTGGAGCCTGCGCAGCCACGCCGATTACCGTGCCGAGCGCGCCAAGCGCGACCAAGTGGCAAGCGTTATGGACGCAGCGATTTGGTGCGCGCAGCAGTGGGAGCTCGATGCTGACACCTTGCACGAAGAAGCTCCAGACGCAGAAGCCGTGCTGCGCACCGCCTTGCTCTGGTCGCTGGCCAAACGCAGCGTGGCGCCGGACTGGCCTGGCTTTGCCCAAACCATTGCCGTGCTGCGCAAAAAGTTTGGCGCAACGGCGCAGCCGCCGGCTCTGGTCTTGCCCAAAGGTTTGCCTGCCGCGTTAGCGCCTGCGCTGCGCGTTGTCGCTGAAAGTCTGCAGGCGGATTGGCCGCGCATCATGGACGCCGCCACTCCAGCGCGCAAGCTGTTTGCGCAAACTCCGGCCTTCACAGGACGCTACTTCTGGCTGGAAGATGGCCTGGCCGAAGTGGAAGACTTTGAACGCCAAGTTTCCGCCGCTTGGAGTAAAGCCACGGGCGGCCATGAAGACGAAGGCTCCTTGCTGACCCTGCTGCTGTGCGTGGCCGCAGGGAGCACGCACAAAACCGCGCTTACCGAAAAAAGCGCCGCCACTTTGATCCGAAAAATCCGCAAGTCCGGCATGGACGCTGCGCTAGCAAGCAGCTTTATCCGCGCGTATGCTCCCACCGCCTACCAAAGCGACTACCTGCGCATGTG
Organism: Comamonadaceae bacterium; assembly: GCA_947478935.1. Taxonomy (GTDB): domain Bacteria; phylum Pseudomonadota; class Gammaproteobacteria; order Burkholderiales; family Burkholderiaceae_C; genus Allorhodoferax. The sequence continues at coordinate 16,574 of CANJXV010000009.1, read as the reverse complement.
GGAGGCGTTCATCGAGGAAGCACTGCCGGTGTTGCGTAGTGATGCCGACTATGCCTTGCACGATGCGCTTGCGCTGCTAAGGCGCGAGTGCAATGTGGGGGCGTGAAGCCCTAGATGCCGCGACGCGACGGACAATCGCCCCAAAAGCGAAGGCTCGCGATAAGCCAGGGCATCACTTCAAATGCTTAAACATCTTGGCCGCAAAGCGCTCAGTGATGCTGGCGCGGCGCGGGCCGGGGACTAGGGTGAAGCTTTCGCCCGCTTGCAGAGTGCCAAGTTGGTCCACCGCCAGATAAAAACCACACCAACCAGATTGCGCCATGCGCTTGGACGCTGTGTTAAAGCCCATGGACGCATTGAACTTAGAGCAAGGCTCGCGCGGTTGGGTGACGCGCAAGCGGCAATTAACAAAGTGCAGCTCGTCACCCACCCAGACTTCGCTTTCCAACAACCCTTGCAGCGTGAGGTTTTCACCCAGCGCGCCAAACGCCAGGCTGTCGTCTATGCCGGCCAGGCCTGCCGAATGACGTTCGGCGCGCCAAAAATCGTAGTGCTCGGCGGGGTAAGCGTAGATCGCTTTTTCTAAACCGCCGTGGACCGATAAATCCGCTTGCTCGTCAAGCTCCAAACCCAGCGGGCCCACGGCCAGCGCGCCTTTTTGTGCAGTTTTGTGCATAGCCGAAGGAACGAGGCGCCCGTTGATCAATACTTTGCGCACCTTGGCGGCTTGCAGGCCGATGAGTTGGTAGGACATGGTGGGGATCCAAAGAAAATCAACGAAGAATAAAAACGCGGCGCGGGGTCTGTGATGCCAAACGCATGCCGAGGCACGCAAGCGCCTACAACTGCCGCTGCACCACCCGCCCGCCGCGTGATGAATACTTGGCGCGGGCGTCGCTTTGTTCGATGGCCACCACCGCATGGCGCCCGCCATACACGTCGGCCTTGAGCCATTCGCATTCCGCCTCTAAAGCCGCATCATCCGCCAGCCGGCTGGACCAAACTTTTTGCTCGGCATTCCAGCGGTAGCCGCGTGCTTTGAGAAGGTCTTTGGAATCAAAAGGCGCGTGCGTCGCAAAGATCCGCAAGGCCGGCCTGCGGGCCGCCGCCAGCAGCATCGCCAGACCCGTGAGCTCGGGCGATATCGGTAGCGGTGCGCACAAGACGGCCAACAAGGCATGGCAATCCATCTCCGCGCGGTGGGCGTCGTAAAACCAGCCCAATTCCAGCGCCAGCGACTCGAGCTTGCTGGAGCTGCGGCCTTGCGCTTTCCAGTCAATGTCGGCAAACGAGCAAGCCCAGGCCAACTCGCGAAACTGCGGCATGCGCGCTTCGCAAAACGGGCGGTCAAAACCCGCGTTGTGGGCAATCACCACATCCACACCCTCCAGCATCGCAGCGATGCGCGCCTCGTCCAGGCGCTTGCCTTGCACATCGGCATCGGTAATTCCGGTCAAAGTCACCACCTCTTTGGGAATGGCGCGGCCCGGGTCTTCCAGTTCGTCAAACACCTGCAGCAGGCCCAAGGGCTGGCCGGTAGCAGTGTCCACGTCCAGGCGCAGCATGGCCAGCTCGATGATTTTTTCTTTGGACTGGTCCAGGCCGGTGGTCTCGGTATCCAAAATCAGGACGCGCGTGCGGCCCGTGGTCGGCGCGTCGCCCCAATAGAGGCGCACTGGCAGGCGGCGCAACACGCGGTAGTCGGGGTGTGCGTCCAACACGGCGGCGCAGGCTTCAGCTTGGGTCAAAGAGTTTGTGGCGGGGAAAGGCTGCGCACCTGTAAAAGTCTCGGCTTGTGGTGGTGTCATAGGCGATTTGGCCGCCGCTTTGGCGCCGCTAGGTTTGCGCTTGCGCGGTGGGGGCGGGACTACTACTTTGGGTAATTCCGGAAACAAGTCCGCACTCAAAAAATCAGACGTCAAACCAGTATCCCCTATGGTCAGTTGGCCGACGCCCCGGTGCGCATCACCGACGCGACCCCGTGGCGCAATGGGCCGATTATTGCCCCTATCATGCGGGCCTGCCTTTTTTTGCCTTGTCTGCCCGCATATGCACCTCACCCTCCTGGTTGGCAGCGTTCACGGAAACGCCCGCCAGATTGCCCAAACCCTGGCCTTGGCCGCGCCCGACTACGGCGTCAGCGCGCAGGTGATGGATATGCAAGACCACTCCATCTCCATTTTCGACACCCTCGGCCTGTTTGTGCTGTGCTGCTCCACCACCGGCAGCGGCGATGTGCCGGACAACGCCCAAGGTCTGTATCAGAGCCTGGACGCGCAAGCGCGTTATTTAGGCCATGTGCGCTTTGGTTTGGTGGCGCTGGGCGACAGCAGTTATGGCGAAACGTTTTACGGTGGCGCAAAAGCTTTTCAAAACCGCTTGCACGATCTGAGCGCGCAGTTGGTCGGCGAAGTGTGCGTGCTGGACGCGCTTGACGCCACCGAACCAGACGCGGTGGCCCTGGCATGGTTTGCAAATTGGGTTCAGTACGCACGAAGCCTAGACGCTGGCCTTTCCCGCAAGCCCTGAGCAGTTCACTTCACATAGCACCCAGCCCACACTACTTCACTATTTTTATCCTCCTTAGACCCAAGAGATCGCCCATGGCAAGCACAACGACCACCCCCAAACCGCTGCGCCCGCTTAAAGGCGTGCGTATCCTGAGCCTTGCACTCAACCTGCCCGGCCCAGCCGCCATGATGCGTTTGCAAGCCATGGGTGCCACGTGCCGCAAACTTGAGCCGCCGGCGCCCGCCTCTATGGCAGCAGGCACGCCGGGCGACCCCATGGGCATGTACAACATGCCCGCCTACACCACCTTGCACCAGGGCATCCGCGTGATGCAAGCTGACCTTAAAACCGCCAAAGGCCAGGCGCAATTGCACAAAGCACTGGCGCGCACCGATGTGCTGCTCACCTCTTTTCGTCCTTCAGCTTTGGACAAACTCGGCCTTGGCTGGGCGAGCCTGAAAAAGCGCTACCCCACGCTGAGCATGGTGGCCATCGTCGGTGCACCGGGCCCACGCGCCGAAGAGCCGGGGCATGACCTCACCTATATGGCTGAAGCCGGTTTGGTCACTGGCATGGACACCCCGCCCTCGCTGTACGCTGATATGGGCGGATCGCTAATGGCCAGCGAAGCCGTGCTGCAGGTGCAGATGCAGCGCATGGCCAGCGGCAAGGGCGCGCATATCGAAGTGGCCCTGTCCGAAGCCGCGCACTACTTGGCGCTGCCGCGCAACTGGGGACTGACCACCGCAAAGGGAAGCGTAGGCGGTGGGCATGCGGGCTACCGCATTTACCCCTGCAAAGACGGCCGCGTGGCATTCGCAGCGTTAGAGCCGCATTTTGCGCAGCGCCTGATGCAGGCAGCAGGCCAATCGCAAAGCGATATACGCAGCATGTTTCGCACCGAAAGCCACTCTGCCATTGCCGACTTCGTGAAAGATAAAACCCGCACGCAGCTTGATGCACTTTCGGTGCAGAAAGACATTCCGCTGTTTACGCTCAAGGGCTGATTGCGCGCCGGCGTACGCGCATCAGCGCGTTGACATAGCTGAGCAAGGGCAAGCCTTCGCGCTGGCCAGCCAATTCACTCTTTAACTCAGCCAGCATAAATTCCGTGACATCGATGATGGGCAGCTGCCCTGTGTTGCTTACTTCGACCCAGCGCAAGTCCAGCAACTCCCCGTCGGCATGCGGGTCTTGATGCATGCATTCATGCGGCACCGCAAAAAAGCGCGCGTGAAAGCGCCGAGGGCTTTGGGCCGGGGTGATGGCGCGGCCTAGGTAGCGCAAACCCGTGCTACCCAAGCTGGGTAATGCCGCATCGGCCCAGCGCCAGCCGCTTTCCTCGTGCGACTCACGCAGCGCGGCGCGTAGCAAAGCGGTGGCGTGCAGTTCATTACGCGCGGCCATGGCTTGTACCCAATGCGGCGGGAGCGCGGTGCGCAGTCTGCTAGCCCCGCCTTCTCCTGCCACGGCATCGGCCACGCCCAGCGCATCCGCGGCATCCAGCGCGCCGCCGGGAAAAACATACACATCGGGCAAAAACCGCGCACCCGGCCTGCGCTTGCCCATCAGCACTTGCACCTCTGCACCCTTGCGCCTGTAAATCAGCAGGCTGGCGGCGTCGCGGGGGCGTACGGCCTGTGCGCGGGTAGGGGCTTGGAACATCGTGATTACGGTTGTTTAGGTTTTAGCAAGGACAAGGCTTGCTTGGCTTGCCCAACACGAGGCGCAAGGCCACTGCAATGCACGGGAACTGGCCGCCGCCAGAGCTTAGGCCGCATCGTAGAGAATACTTCGCTTGTTGGCAGTCTTGCGCAAACCCGGCGCATGGCGGCTTTATTTTTTCGAAGTACATCAAGGATACCCGCGTGAACCCTTACCCCCATTTGCTCAAGCCCCTGGACCTGGGTTTTACCGAACTCAAGAACCGCGTCATCATGGGCTCTATGCATGTGGGGCTGGAGGAAGCCAAAAACGGCTTTGAGCGCATGGCCGCTTTTTACGCCGAACGCGCGCGTGGTGGCGTGAGCCTGATCGTGACCGGCGGCATCGCCCCCAACGACCGGGGCCGCCCGCTGCCCGGCGGCGCCCGCATGGCCACGCAGGACGAAGCGGACAAACATAAAGTGGTGACGCAAGCCGTACATGAAGCTGGTGGCAAGATTGCCATGCAAATCCTGCACTTTGGCCGTTACGCCTACCACCCCCAGCTGGTGGCGCCCAGCGCGCTTAAAGCGCCTATCAACCCCTTTCGTCCACATCCTTTAAGCGAAGAAGAAATAGAAGAAACCATTGCCGACTATGCGCGCTGCGCGGCACTGGCCCAAAGCGCAGGCTATGACGGCGTGGAGATCATGGGCTCGGAAGGCTATCTGATCAATGAATTTATCGCCCGCCAAACCAACCAGCGCGAAGACGCTTGGGGCGGTAGCTACGAAAACCGCATCCGCTTCCCGCTGGAAATCGTGCGCCGCATTAGGCAAGCGGTGGGCCCCAATTTCATTGTGATATTTCGGCTATCTATGCTGGACCTAGTGGAAGGCGGCTCCACGCTGGCCGAAGTGGTGCAACTGGCGCAGTCGCTCGAGCTTGCCGGGGTGTCAATTTTGAACACCGGCATCGGCTGGCATGAGGCGCGCATCCCCACCATCGCCACTAAAGTGCCACGCGCCGCTTTTGCCTGGGTGACAGCGCAGCTCAAGGGCAAAGTGGGCATACCCCTGGTGGCCACCAACCGTATCAACACGCCTGAAGTGGCCGAGCAAATTTTGGCCGACGGCATGGCCGATATGGTTTCCATGGCACGACCCTTTTTGGCCGATGCCGACTTTGTGCGCAAAGCTACTGAGGGCCGGGCCGATGAAATCAACACCTGCATCGGCTGCAACCAGGCCTGCTTGGACCATACCTTTGGCGGCAAGATCACCTCTTGCTTGGTCAACCCGCGCGCTTGCCACGAAACCCTGATGGTCGAAACCCCGGCCCCGGCGCGCGAGCGCATTGCGGTAGTGGGCGCAGGCCCGGCGGGGCTGGCTTTTGCCACTACGGCAGCGCGGCGCGGCCTAGATGTCACACTGTTTGACGCCGCCAGCGAGATCGGCGGGCAGTTCAATATCGCCAAACAAGTGCCGGGCAAAGAAGAGTTCTTTGAGACCCTGCGTTACTTTTCTAAACAAATCAGCCTGACAGGCGTCACCCTGCGCCTGGGGCAGCGCGTCAGCGCGCAAGACTTGCTGGGCGCTGGTTTTACGCAAGTGGTACTGGCCACCGGTGTGACGCCGCGTACACCCGCCATAGAAGGCATAGACCACCCGTCGGTGCGCAGCTACCTGGACGTGCTACGCGACAAATGCGCGGTGGGGCAGCGCGTAGCGTTGATTGGTGCGGGTGGCATTGGCTTTGACACCGCCGAATTTTTGCTGCAAGAAGGTAGCAGCCCCAGCTTGGACGCCGACGAGTTTTTCAAAGAATGGGGCGTGGACCGTAACTACGCCAGCGCCGGGGGATTGCAAACGGCGCACATCGCGCCGAGTCCGCGCAAAATCTACCTGCTCCAGCGAAAGAAAAGCAAAGTGGGCGACGGCCTGGGCAAGACCACTGGCTGGATACACCGCACCTCGCTCAAAAACCGCGAGGTGGAAATGATGAATCTGGTGAGCTACCAGCGCATCGACGACCAAGGCCTTCACATCTTGGCCGGCGACAAGCCCATAACCCTGGCGGTGGACACCATCGTGATCTGCGCGGGTCAGGAGCCGCAGCGCGAACTGCAAGCCCAATTGCTGGCGGCTGGAGCGACGGTGCACCTGATTGGTGGCGCAGACGAGGCCGCCGAACTGGACGCCAAGCGCGCTATCTTGCAAGGTACGCAACTGGCGCTGCAATGGGGGGCACCCGTCAGCACCCCCAGGGGGACCCCCGCCGCGACTGCGGGTGCGCAAGCGGCCTGAACGCTTTAACTGCTCCACCCAATAGAAATGCCTACGCCCCACCATCAGCCCGCCGACGTCTTGGTGCTGCAACACCTGTCCGATGACGGCCCCGGCTACTTGGGCCAGTGGCTCGAGGACAAAGGTGTCAGCTGGCATGTGTTCTGCGCCGACGCGGGCGAGGCTTACCCCGCATCGCTTGGTGCTTACAAAGCCATGGCGGTGCTGGGCGGCGAGTGGAGCGCCAATGACGAGCGCCCTTCCCTTCGCCATACCGAAATGCTGATGCGCGAGGCGGACGCGCTGGGCGTACCCATCATCGGCCACTGCTTAGGCGGACAACTCATGGCCCGCGCGTTTGGCGGCAATGTAGAGCGCGCCGCCCAGCCTGAGATTGGCTGGATGGCGCTGCAAACCACGGGCAGCACCGCCGCGCGCTACTGGTTTGGCGTAAATGACTCGCTGAATGGGTCTGGTGAGGCCCAAAGCTCTGGCACCAAGCCAGGCCAAAGCAACGCCCACACCCTCTACCAATGGCACCGCGACAGCTTTGTGAAGCTGCCACCCGGTGCGCAGCTGATCGCCTCGTCCCAAGCCTGCGCCCACCAGGCCTTTGCCTTAGGCCCCCATTTGGGCATGCAGTTTCATGTTGAGATCAACGCCGAAAAAATCGCGCTGTGGATGGCCGAGCCTGGCGCATCCTTTCCCCGCTTGGTGGAACGCTGGCCGGCCAGCGTGCAAAGCCTGGCGGCTATGGCTGCGGCCAGCGAGCGCTACTTGGCTGCAAGCCATGCGCTTGCGAACCAAATTTACGGGGCTTGGCGGGGGCGATGGCGCGCATGAATCCACACAATGTGCAGTTTCAAAATGAGAAAAGGGCCAAAAGGCCCTTTCGTTTGTAGATCACTGGCGGAGAAGGCGTCCGTCTCCGTCGAACTAAAGGCCGCATCAAACGCTATCATCCGCTCTCGAGAACTGGCCGCTAGCCCTTATTTTTACAAGGCAGTTGCGATTTAACTTGTCTTAGCATGGCGCATCCAATATCATTCAAGCGTAAACCCTTTGGAGGGTTGTTTGAGGGGTAGAAAATGCCGCGTGTCGCGAAGGAATTTGGACCGTTAGAGGTAAAGCGCTTAGCAGCTCCGGGTTATCACGCTGTTGGTGGCGTCGCTGGCCTCATCTTGCAAATTTCCGCAACTGGTACCAAGTCCTGGCTGCTACGCGCCAAAGTTGGCGAGAAGCGCAGGGAAATTGGGCTCGGCGCTTACCCTGGCGTTGGATTGGCGCTGGCACGCGAGAAAGGCCAGCGGATCCGCGACGAAATCGTGGCGGGAGTGGACCCTGTGGCACACCGCGTAACCGCGCGCGAGTCAATCGTCCAGCAGCAGCTGGAAGAAAAGGCCATGCGCTGGACATTCCGAAGTTGCGCCGAGTCTTATATCAAGGCAAAGGCCCCCGGTTGGCGCAACGCAAAGCACGGTGATCAATGGCGAAATACGCTGGCGACCTATGCCTATCCGTCAATTGGTGACCTGCTAGTACGCAATATCAACATTGGGCATGTCATCGCCATCATTGAGCCGCATTGGGCGACCAAAAATGAGACCATCAACCGCTTACGTAACCGCATCGAGTTGGTGCTGGACTGGGCCACCGTGCGCAAGTACCGCAGCGGTGATAACCCGGCCCGCTGGAAAGGCAATTTAGACAAGCTACTGCCAGAGCGCAGCAAGGTGGCTCCGGTTGTCGGGCATCTCGCAGTGGATTCGGGTAATGTGTTCGCATTCTTAGAGAAATTGCGAGAGATATCAGGCATTGGCGCTCGTTGCCTGGAATTCGTTGTGCTGACTGCGTGCAGATCTGGCGAAGCTCGACTGGCGACTTGGTCGGAATTCGACTTTGGGGCAAAGGCATGGAACATTCCCGGCGCAAGAATGAAATCAGGCAGACCGCACCGGGTGCCCTTAGCTGAACAGGTTATAGAACTATTGAATTCCCTTCCGCGACTAGAAGGAACGGAGCTGCTTTTTCCCGGGAAAAAAGCAAATGCACCCATATCCGACATGACCATGACCAAAATAATGCGGGACATGGGGATAGACGCCGTACCGCATGGCTTCCGGTCGACGTTCTCAAGCTGGTGTGCATCGTCGACCCCTTACCCCTCAGAGGTTCGTGAGATGGCGCTAGCCCATGCAATTGGGAATAGTACTGTGTCGGCCTACCAACGCAGTGACCTCTTTGAGAAGCGTCGCAACCTCATGGCAGATTGGGCTAACTTCATCAGTACCAAACCGGTAACAGGCAATAACGTTGTGCAGATGCGGGGGGCCGCTTAATGCCTAGACGCAAAAGTCCACTACCCGCACCAATTTATGAATGGATTGAGGGAAAAATGAGTGCTGGCGAAATTGTTCTCGCCATGGCGCAAGCCCTCTACGAAGACCAGCAGGACCTCATCAGATCGCCAAAGACAAACCAACTTGCCGCCCAGGCTCACCTTCAGAAAAGAAAGAAACAGTTCATTGCTCAGGTAAATGCGGCATTCGCAGAAATGAATGCTTACCAATCAAGGCAGGAAAAAGCTGGGGCCGTTCAAAAAAAGACTACTGGGATTCCAACAGCCGATACGGTAAAGGAGATCGTAAATTACCTGACTGCCCAAGGTGCAAAGATAACAGCGCCCGCCGTAGAAGCCGAATGGTTCAAAAGATTCAATCTCGATAGAACCTTTGGTAAGCCAGTCACTCTACAAGCAATTCGCAAACATCTGAGAGATTTGAAAACGAAAGCAACCTAAGTGGTTTCCCTTATAGCTCAAAAAATGACCTCAAATTGCCCCTGCGCATCCCGTGTTGATGCGTCTAAAGGGGTCGAAAATGGCACAGAGAGTTTGTCGAATCACCGAGATCGCCAGCACTAAGGCTAAACGAGGTTTAGTGCCGGCGAGTCCGGCGACTATTTGGCGTTGGGTCGCTGCGGGAATATTTCCAAAGCCGTTCAAACTAGGACCAAACACCACGGTTTGGGATCTAGATCAGGTCGAGGCGTTTCTAGCAAGGCAATCTGCTGGAGGCCTGATCAAATGACTTTACCGTCAGATTTTCCAAATCCGCCGACGCAAAGCGATTTAACCGATCAAACCTATTCCGTCGTTACGAATGAACAGTTTTTAAATACCATATTTCATGATCTTAGCGAACCGAATCGTCCCTTCGTGTTAGGGTTTAAAGGTTCCCCAAAAGTTCGAAAAGCTTGGGGTGGTGATCCCTACCGACCTAATAAGGGTGCCGTAAACAATCCTGATCTGAACTGGTATTTCAGTCTTGCGGTATACCGGCCCAGCGATCAGGGATACCACAGGCGTGAAAAGGACTGTTCTGCGGTGTATGGCGTAATGCTGGACGACTTGGGGACGAAGGCCTTGCCACTAGCTCGACTGGATGTTTGCCCACCCTCTTATGTCATCGAAACAAGTGAGGGCAATTTTCAGGCAGGGTACCTTTTCATAAAGCCGTGCACCGACTTTAGCAATATCAAGGCTTTGAATCAAAGCATGGTCGAAGCCCACTTATGCGACCCTGGCGCGAAGTCACCGACTACGCGATATGGTCGCATGCCAGTGGCTATAAATGGCAAGTCAGACTCAGTTTTCAAATGCAGATTAACGCAATGGAATCCGGACCGCAAATACACCATTGGCGACATCATGAGTCGCCTAGAGCTATCCACCCCAAAGCCAGATACTAAACCCGGCGCAAAGGCCTCAGCTATTGACCGAAACTCAGACAATATCTATACGCCGCGTGCTGTTGAGAATCAAGTCCTAGCGGCACTAAAAACTCATGGCTTTTACAAGTCGCCCTTGGGAAGCGGTAAGCACGATATTACCTGTCCATGGGTACATGAGCACACTGGCCAAGTAGACCATGGGTCGGCGTATTTTGAACCATCCGACCTTTACCCTGTGGGCGGATATAAGTGTCAACACTCTCACGGTGACCGGTATCGAATTAGCGCACTACTTGAAAGGCTTGAAGTTTCGTTTCAGGCGGCAAAGCACAAGCCAACCATTCAGGTAGACGCGGGTGAACTTCACCGTATTGTGGATTTAGCAGAGCGCGAACTGGCGGCCAGTAATCGCTACTACCAGCGCGGCGGCCTGATTGTGTCTGTCAATACTGACCCAGAGAGCCGCGCCACGTTTATCAAGCCAGTATCACAACCGGCCTTGTTACGTGCCCTATCCAGCGCCGCAATTTGGACGCGTTACGACGGGCAATCAAGCACTTACAAAGTCTGCGATCCACCCCAGCGGCACATTGGAGTTTTGTTTGATTCAGAGGGCTACAACCACTTGCCAGCTTTAGCGGGAATCGCACGACAACCATATCTTAGGCCTGACGGTTCACTGGTAACAGTTCCCGGGTATGACGTGTCAACAGCACTTTTCGGCGCCTTTGATGCCCGCGACTTTGCTGTGCCGACTACACCAACGCTCTTAGATGCACAGTTAGCGCTGGTCGAATTACTTGGGCTGCTGTCCGAGTTTGACTTTGCGACCGACCATGACAGGGTCGCCGCCGTAGCAGGAATGCTGACAGCAACCATTCGACCTAGCTTGCCGACGGCGCCGATGTTTCACGTCCGCGCGCCTCAGATTGCCAGTGGAAAGAGCTATCTATGCGGCATTTTTGGCACTTTTTCCAGTCCAACTATGCCATCAGCGGTTGCCTTCCCTTCGACTGAGGAGGAATGTCAAAAATTGCTATTGGCAACTTTGCTGGAGGCGCCATCTTGCATCACATTTGACAACCTTACGACTGATTTAGTTCCATTCAAGTCTATGTGCTCCGCACTGACTGAGGAGCACCTGACGGGGCGCATCCTAGGGGTGAGCAAGACAGCTACTGTTGGTACGCGTTCGCTATTCTTGAGTTCCGGAAACAACGTCAATGCAGTTCGAGACATGTCCCGCCGATGTATCACCATATCGCTTGATCCTCAAGTCGAGACGCCCGCCGCGCGTCAATTCACAGGAGATCCCCTTGGGAAGCTGCGTACTAACCGTGCGCGATATGTAACCCTTGCGCTAACCATCATCAGGGCGTGGATCGAAGCCGGATCCTCAAACTTGCCTTGCAAGCCGCTAGCAAGTTTCAGCCAGTGGAGCAATTGGGTACGCCAGCCAGTTCTGTGGCTGGGACTCGCAGACCCTGCGGCATGCGTTTTTAGGCAACTCGCTGAGGATCCCGATAGAGAGACTCTGGGCCGACTACTTCATTCGTGGCATACCAACTTCGGGAGCGCGCCCACCATGATCCGCGACGCGGTTACACGGGCAACGCAACATTTTTCTGGAACTGATCCAAATTACGCAGAGTTAAGCGAAGTCATGCAGGAGATTGCCGAGACGCGCGGCGAGATAAACCGGCATCGCCTTGGTAAATGGATTTCTCGCCATCAAAATCGTATCGTTGATGGCCTGCGATTTGAAAAAGCTTCTGGAACAACAAGTTCAGAGCGTTGGATTGCAAAAACGATCTAACAAAGAAATATTGTTTAAGTTAGATGAGTTCAATAGGTTTCAATTGTTGACTATTTACAAGGATACATCATGAAAATTCACTGCTTTACGCCCGCTACTCAGGCTGAAAATGCGCTGGTCTTTAACGACAGCGGTAGCTATGAGCGCTTCCCAATACTCGCATGGCTATTGCGCACTGGTGAACACACAATAGCGTATGGTGAACCAATCTTGGCCATAGACGCCCCGCCCAATAGGATTGCTATTGAATCTGGTAATGGATACATTTACCAAGGCGTACGTTATCGCGATCAGAAAACACTCAAAAAGGCGTTGAAGTGAATACATCAAAGTATGATCCAACTACCTTATGGCCTACGATTTTGACTGCTATTGCTAACGGGAGGTCATTGGCCTCAATCCTGCGCGAAGAGGGGATGCCGGGATACACCTGGGCCAAAGTGCAACTCCGTCAAAATGCTGAACTAAGGCAAGCCTACGATCAAGCACTGGAAGACCGGGCGGACACACTCGCTGACGAATTGGTGGAGTTGGCGGACCAACTTCCTCCGGAAGATTTGGACGGACCATCCAAAAGCGCTTGGGTGCAGCAGCTAAAGCTACGGCTCTGGGCACGCACATGGGCAGCCAGCAAGCTGCGCCCCCGCATCTACGGCGAACGACTGGACGTCGGGGTTTCTCACACACAAATATCTATAATTGCAGCGCTAGAAGCGGCACACAATAGGGTCTTAACATTAAATGATATCGATACGCGCGCGCGATAGCTGGGCGGATTTAGGCCCCTAGCTCGTAGTATTTAAAAATTAGTGGAATCCAAGCGCATTCATTCAAGTGGATATTCTTGCTTTTTACCGCCAACCAACAGCACCTTCCCCAACCACCACAAACGGAGCCCACACGGCGGGATGCCTAAGAATCGGGTCTGTTGGATGATCAATCATCGCTAGCATTGAAGTACGTAATGCATCGGCTCGACTAGAGCCTTTCTCAGTCTCAGTTAGAAACCGTGTAATCAATGCCACAGTTGCAAGCGAGTCAACAGCCCAGTGTGACACCAGTAAAGATCGACTTCCTGCATAAAGGAACGCCTTGGTAAGTCCTGAAAAGCCCTCAGCCCCATTTGTCGCGTCAGCGCTTGCGGTGTTGCATGCAGAAAGTATCACAAGGTCAGCGTTAAGTTTTAACCCGGCCACCTCACTTGCAGTGAGCAGTCCATCATCTAAGGCGGTCGGCACATTTGGCGGCGTCAGAACAAGCGAGGGCTCTGCAAGTCCTTTAAATTCCCCAACAAGGAGGCCGTGGGTAGAAAAAGCGATCACCTTATATGGGGTCAAATCCATAGACTTAACTCGTTGCTCTGTCGCTGCTTCACCTAGGTAAACGCTTTCTTTTTTTGATTTAAGTATCCCAGGAATAGGCAACAGTTCATCAATTGCGGATCAAAGCTGCCCTGGCGGTCCCGGGGAATCTCAATGGGCAGCTCACCAAACTCGCCCTTGAGCGTCTTCTAACTTTTGCCGTTGCGGGCATTGCCCTCAGGGTTGGTAACTGGCGCGTTCTTGTGATGCCCAAGGTGTTCGGACATCTCGGCATGAAGGGCGCGCTCGACAAGCAACTTGGTCAATTGCTTTAAAAGCCCGTTCTCACCAATCAAATCCTCTGGCTTTTTGTAATCAGCCAGCAAACTGTCATGAGGTCTTTGGGTACTGCTTTCTTTGTATTTACGGTCATATCCACTCCTGAAAGTTCGACGGTTACCCGCCATTAGACCGTTTACACAAAATTCAGTACACCCCTGTCCAAACACCCACATCTGGGCTTTTGTTGACTCTAGTCTTTCCCACCTGTCAACTAAATAAATATTTAGTAATTAAATATTAGCATTAGTAGCCTAAATTGGCAAGTGTTGACTATGGACATATTATGCTTTTTTTTAATTAATTACCTTTGCACCCGATTTAATTCCATCTAAATAATCTGACCAGTTTTGCATCATCTTAGCTCTTGGAGGTAGATACTTAGCATGGTTATAACTCACACTTGTACTCACATTATTTCATCATACTCACAATTTCTAGGATTGCCAAGTGTTGCCGAAATAGTCGTCTAAACCATTTACTTATTATACTTTAAAGGGTGTTTGTTGGTGTTTGTGGGCGTCGTCTTGGAGGCTCGCGAGGGAATCACATTAGATTATTAAGCAATTGATTATAATCAGTATTAATTTTTCATATATCAAAGATACTCACAACTATACTCACACTTTGATTTTTACCCCTTAAACATACAATTAAACATTTAACATGATCGATAGATAAAATAAAAAATATAAGGCAAGTGCAGTTAGAATTTTCATTGAATTTGTTTAGGTTCAAACTTAATGGCATAACATGTCGGTAATTCTATGAAGTCTACTTGAGAGTAGACACTTTTATATTCATCTAAGACATTATTAATTTCATTAGTTAAATTTTTATCAACTATTAACCATCCACTTCTTTTAAGTTTCTCTGATGATCTCTGTAGGAATAAAATTCGATCAGACGAAGGAATAAATCTAAAGTTTATATAAGTGTGTAATCCAGACCAGACGTTATCGTTTCCATGCTCAGGTAGAATTGCGCCCCTTGTATTCAGAAATTCATACCTTTCCCCTTTTTCATAAATAATCTTCGCAAGTTTTTCTTGATCCTTCAAAACCTCAATAACATCAGGATCTTTGGGAGCTAGGGGAAGAATTGTTGAATTATAGCTAAATTTAAGATACAGACTCTCCATTGAATTCATTTGTAAATTAGTTTTTTTAAAGAATCCATCCCAATGATCCCATCCAAAAATAAAAATAGCAGAGCACAAAAAAGATATCGCAATAGATGGATAAACCCTCTGAAATGTATTTTGAGAATTGACCAATGAATCAATAAGTAATAAAGCTGCAAATGGCATTAGATTTAGAATGTTATTGTCATGACTCCTACCCAAAAAGTAAGACAAAGCTGACAACGCTAGTAATTGCAAAATAAATGAATTATTAAATTCATGCGAATCTGATTTTCTAGATATAAAAATAGACCATATCAACGAAAACAAATAAAAACATATTGGTCCCCTCCAATTTACTGGCATCTCTCCTGGTGGATAAAACATATATATTGCAATTATGTATGGGGAGAAAAACTCTCTAGTTTCATAATAATAAAAACTCATTAAAAATAAATAAAACACCGAAAGAATCAAAAGAATTTTTATTAATCCATAAAAAAGATTAAATAAACTTTTATTAATTGATAGTACTTTTCTAACATGTATGCCCAAATATAAATACGTGGTCATAAATGCTGATTCTGGCGAGTAAACTAATGCAATTAACCAAAACACTCCGGGGAGTAAAAAAGAATTTGGCAAATAGATTAGCGTACAGGCCAACAGCAGAGCTGGGACAAAGCGCATCCCAGAAGTCGATGGCGTTAGTAATGGGGTATCAACGTTTGGGGGATAAGCGGTCCAAAATATACATGCAATTAATATAGTGCATATTAAGATAAATGTTTTAATGGTACAGTTTTTTTCTATTTTTAAAATAATTAAAGATAATAATGAAAAATACAAAAAAATCATTATCGAAAATAAATAGTAGCTCCCGCTCCAGCAATTCTTAAAGCAAGCTAAAGAAACCAATAAAGTCGGTCCGAGCCCGTATTGAAGGGGGATATCATAGAAGGGGCGAGCCCCGGCAAGTAGAGTCTCAGCAGGGCCAACATAGGCGGCCCAATGATGCCAAGTAGCCATTACTGCCCCAAGACTGTTATCCTGAGGATAGGTATTAAAAGAAAAATAAATAGCGAGAGCAATCGGTATAAGTAAGAAAAAAGGATTGAGCTTATAAGATTTTTGTTGAACAAGGATTAAGTAGCAAACAAATAAAGTTGTAGTAAAAGAAAAGCACTGTAATAAACTAAAATCAAAGCTTGACTGGACAGGAGGAAGCTTCCACCAAAGCAATGTAAAGCAAATAGATATAGAAAAAAATACTAATGTGAAGTATTTGAGTCTATTTATCACTCTTCTGGCAAATAAAAGTGTGAATATGAGCGCAATAAAAAAAATATATACTTCTAAGATTCGATAGATAGAAAAATAATATACAAAAAAAATCGCGGATAAAAGTATTGATTTTGCTTTAGGGTTTTTTGTTATTTGACCAAAATTTATTACTTTACCCTTGAAATATGTTTGAAATGAAACAAGTCCCAAACAAATCAGGGCATAAAGAACGAGGGTATAAGTTTTTGAAATCATAAAAGACCAATTGGCAAGCAAAAATTAAAAATTTGGATAAATTACAATCTCGAGATCAGTTAAGGCACTTTAAACAAAGTCCCCGATAAATACGTCAGCTTTAGTGCCTTTTACGATCGGAATAGTCCCTAATGGTGAACCTGCCCCTGTTTGACGCACCTCTTAGCCAGCGAATTATGCGGCTTTCCTAAGCTGTGCCGCCAGCCAGCTTCTCTCAAACTGCATCGGGCTGACGTAGCCCAATGTCGAGTGAATCCTGCGGTGGTTGTAGAACGTCATCCAGT
>CANJXV010000008.1 GCA_947478935.1 Comamonadaceae bacterium | reverse complement strand
TGCAGGATTGCGCTTTCCCAACCGGGTGGGCCTGGCAGCCGGACTGGATAAAAATGCCCGCTGTATTGACGCTCTGGGCGCCATGGGCTTTGGCTTTGTGGAGGTGGGAACGGTCACGCCGCTGGCGCAAGGCGGCAACCCCAAGCCACGCATGTTCCGCTTAGCCAAGGCGCACGCGCTGATCAACCGCATGGGCTTTAACAACGGTGGCTTAGAGGCCTTTGTGGCCAATGTGCAGGCCTCGCAGCTGCGCCGTGCGCGGCATCCCGGCCTGCTGCTCGGCCTCAATATCGGCAAAAACGCGGCCACGCCGATAGAGCGCGCCACCGATGATTACCTCACGTGCCTAGACGGCGTATATGGGCATGCGGACTACGTGACCGTCAACATCTCCAGCCCGAACACCAAAAACCTGCGCGACCTGCAAAGCGACGCGGCGCTCGATTCCCTGCTCTCGGCTATCGCCCAGCGGCGAGAAGCATTGGCGCAGAACCACGCAGTGTTTGACGACGCGGGCAACAAACTGCCCAAGCGCACACCCATCTTCCTGAAAATCGCGCCGGACTTGGAGCCAGATCAAATCAGCGTGATCGCCGCTACCCTGCTGCGCCACGGCATTGATGGCGTCATAGCCACCAACACCACCCTCAGCCGCGACGCAGTGCGCGGGCTGCCGCATGGGGACGAGGCGGGCGGGCTCTCGGGAGCGCCGGTGCGAGAAGCCAGCAATGCAGTCATACGGCAACTTCGCGCCGCCCTGGGGCCGCACTACCCGATCATCGGCGTGGGCGGCATTTTTTGTGCGCAAGACGCGCTGGAAAAACGCCAAGCCGGGGCTGACCTGGTGCAGATTTACACCGGCCTGATTTACCAAGGCCCGGCGTTGGTAAAGGAAGTGGCGCTGGCCCTAGCCCAGGCGGGCTGAGCGCCGTGCGCAATTAGGAAAAGTGCTAAAGGGCGTAAAACGGCCCGATGGCTTTACTGGCGCCCACTCCGGTTGCCGGCATTCCTTCAATGCCTATGACCACGGTTTTGCCGTAGAAAAATGGCAACCCTAAGTCTAAAAGACCCGGGGAATTGAGGGACCCACCCAATGTGGGTAGCGCCGCATTACCTTTTTGAAATATCGCCGCAGCATTGGTGACCGTAAAGCTGCCCTTAGCCTGCGCGGCGCCCACACTGCCAAGTACCACATTAAATGCAATATCTGCAAGTGGACAGTAAAAGCCGCTGTCGTTGGGATACGTGCAGCTGGGTACATAAGCGTCGAAAAAAATCCCGTTGGAGCCGGTATCCATGAACGTACTTGAATAACTGCCACTGAGCGCTGGGCTGTTGCTGCTCAGCGTGCCATACAGATAGCCCTGGCTGGTGGTGGCCAAAACCTGCAATGATGGAAACTGGTTATTGGTCCGCGTACCCAGACCGACAATCATTTTTCCGGCAGCAGTGGCCGCGCCGCCGCTGGGCACGCTATCCATTTGGATAGCAAAACCATTGTTGTCCGTAGGAAAACGCGCTACGACATGCTGGAGTTGCTTATCGATGGCCAGTGTGGTGCCTTTCACCGCGCTGCAGGCTGCATTAACGCAAGCAAAATATTTTCCGTTGAGCGCGCTGCGGCGGCCTTGCAGCTCGCACGCGCTGCCGCAGTCTTGCTTGCTCAAGCCCACGCCCAAAATCCCTTTCGCACCCAAGTCGCGAGCGGTGATGATGGGGTTGCCCCATGATGAGCATTGGCCTTGGAATGGGTCATAGTCGGAATGCCCGACCAGTTGTATGGTGGTGTTGGACGCTATCAATGCGCCAAGTTTCACATCGGCGAGGGCCAGTGGACCCCACGCAAAGTCACCGTCCAAAAACTTGGCACAGCCCAAGAGCACATTTCCAGTGGTGTCCTTCGCCGCACTAAGTTGTACATCGGCCGGAACCTCACTGGCCAGTAAGCGTAAGCCCACAGACCCTGTATCCACTAGCACATGGTCTATGGTTTTGCAGAGCGTTGCACTACCGGGCTTGCAAATGGTTACGCTCGTATAAAGCCGGTTCACACCAGCCCGGTCCGGCCCGCTATCGACCAAAAGGTCAACCAAGTTTGTGGCCGCTGGTGCGCCATCGTTCTTAGCGCTATCGGTGGCACTGGTGCCATTGCCCACGTTCAAGTCCCCAGCGTCTGCGCTCGAATTACTGGGTGAGCCACCGCCGCAGGCTACCAAGGCAAGCACCAGCGCGATCAGCAAGAAAAAACGCGTCATCGGGCTCGCACTATTTCAATATGGACTGCACATCCAATCCCATCGGCACTAAGGACTCCACGTAGGCATAGCCCTGAAATGCACCCATTACACCGGTGGAAACCAAAACTAAGCCGCCCGATTGCACCACTACCGGCCCACCGCGCTTGCCCGCTTTTCTGGCCGCTTGTACGGAGGACTTAAATACCGGCAGATAAGACCCCAACAGCATGTCCATGTCCGGCAGGTCCGGGCCGCTCCAGCGCAGGGCAAAAACTTGGCCGCTGAGATCTACAAATTCTTTCACCACGGTTCCATTGTTCAACTCTAAGGCCCATACCTTGTAGCCCTGTGCAGTTTGTGCCGCCCGGTAGACCGCGACCCGGGCATCAACCGCCGAAGAAGCCCCCTGGACGAATGGGGCCTCTCCCAGCGCGGCAATTGCGCATAGCGGCATGGCACAAGCCACCGCCAGAGTTTTTAATCGCCATTTTCTAAGCCGCATGGTTCTCAACGTTTTCCAAAAAGTGAAACCAAAGGCTACCACGCCGCGCATGCGGCGAAAGAATAGGTCTGTAAAACTATTGCAAAGCGTCATGGGTGCCTGTCACCTAAGCGAGCTAGCGCCCTGGCCGCCTGCCTTATGCTATCTTGGAGATTGCCAACGATAACCCCTATTCCCCCTACCCCATGACTGCTCCCGCCCGCTACCTCCCGCCCGTACTCAAATCCCTGCGCTTTCCCGTGATCGCTTCCCCGCTGTTCATCATCAGCAACCCCAAACTAGTTATTGCCCAGTGCAAAGCCGGGGTAGTAGGCTCCATGCCGGCCCTCAACGCGCGCCCTGCTGCCCAGTTGGACGAATGGCTGGCCGAAATCACCGAGGCGCTGGCCGCCCATGACAAAGCCCACCCTGAATCTCCCGCAGCGCCCTATGCCATTAACCAAATCGTGCATAAAAGCAATGACCGCTTAGACCACGATATGCAGGTCTGCGAAAAATACCAAGTGCCTATTGTGATTACCAGTTTGGGTGCACGCGAGGACGTCAACCGCGCGGTGCAGGCCTGGGGCGGCGTGGTGCTGCACGATGTGATCAACAATGTATTTGCCCACAAAGCTATCGAAAAAGGTGCCGACGGCTTGATACCCGTTGCAGCCGGTGCGGGTGGCCATGCCAGCGTCAAAAGCCCTTTTGCCATGGTGGCGGAGATTCGCCAATGGTTTGGCGGCCCGGTGGCATTGTCCGGGGCTATTTCCTCGGGTAGCGCGATTTTGGCTTCACAAGCCATGGGCGCAGACCTGGCCTACATCGGTTCGGCCTTTATTGCCACCGAAGAGGCACGCGCGGTGGATGGCTATAAGCAAATGATTACCGAGTGCAACTCGGACGACATCGTTTACAGCAACTTCTACACGGGTATCCACGGCAATTACCTCAAAGGCAGCATCCGCAATGCCGGTATGGATCCGGACCATTTACCGGAAAGCGACCCCAGCAAAATGAACTTTGCCAGCGGCGAAGGCGCCAATGCAGCCAAGGCTTGGAAAGACATTTGGGGCTGCGGCCAAGGCATAGGCGCGATCCGCGAAGTGATGCCCGCGGGTGAACTGGTCGCCCGCTTCAAGCGCGAATACCAAGAGGCCAAAGCCGCTTTGCTTGCCGCCTGATCGCCACCGACTGCAAGAACTTTCGCAGACACGCAAAAATTATATTGAACACCAAGCGAGGAAACGCATGAGCCAAGAACTTTTGGAACATACTGAAGGCGGTATCGCCACACTGACCTTGAACCGACCCGAATCGCGTAATGCCATGACGCGAGCCATGTTGATTGAACTCGAACGCAGCCTGGCCCGCCTAGCCGCCGACCGCAGCGTGCGCCTGGTGGTGCTGACTGGCGCAGGCGACGCCTTCTGCGCCGGGGGTGATGTAAAAGGCTTTGCAAAAAGTGTAGGTGCAGCGCAGACCATCAGTTTCGAAGAGCGCACCCAGGGCCTGCGCATGATCATGGAGTCGGCCCGCTGGCTGCATGAGATGCCCAAACCCACCCTGGCCGTAATTCCCGGCCCGGCAGCGGGTGCGGGTCTGTCGCTGGCGCTTGCCTGCGATATGCGTATCGCTTCGAGCAACGCAAAATTCACTACCGCATTTTCCAAAATCGGGCTTTCTGGCGACTTTGGCGGGAGCTACTTTCTCAACTACCTGGTAGGCGCAGCCAAAGCACGAGAGATGTATTTCACCGCCCAAGTAGTGCAAAGCGAGGAAGCCCTGCGCATTGGTTTAATCAACCGCGTAGCCGCTCCCGAGCACTTGGCCCAAGCGGCCCAAGCCTGGGCCGCTGAACTGGCTGCGCTACCCACCGTGGCCGTGGGCTATATGAAGCAAAACCTCAACACAGCGCTATGCGGTTCGCTTGGCGATGTGCTGGACTCTGAAGCGCCCAACATGATCCGCACTTTTGAAACCCAGGACCACAAAGGCGCGGCCCTGGCTTTTGTAGAAAAGCGTGCGCCGCAATTTAAAGGATGCTAAATGAGCGAACCGTCTGAATATCACCCGCCCAAGGTCTGGACCTGGGACAAAGCCAGCGGCGGCAAGTTCGCGCACATCAACCGGCCCATCGCGGGCGCCACGCACGACAAAACACTACCGATAGGTAAGCACCCGCTGCAACTGTATTCATTGGGCACGCCCAATGGCATCAAAGTCACGGTAATGCTCGAAGAGCTGCTGGCCCTGGGCCACAGCGGCGCCGAATACGACGCCTGGTTGATCAACATCCAAGAAGGCCAGCAGTTTGGTAGCGACTTTGTCGCCATCAACCCCAACTCCAAAATTCCGGCATTACTCGACCGCAGCGGACCTGCCCCGGTACGCGTATTCGAATCAGCGGCTATCTTGTGGTACCTGGCGCAAAAATTCGACGCCTTTATGCCCAAGGACTTTGTATCGCAAACCGAATGCATGTCCTGGCTGTTCTGGCAAATGGGCAGCGCGCCTTTTTTAGGCGGCGGCTTCGGCCATTTTTATGCTTATGCGCCCAGCAAAATGGAATACCCCATCAACCGCTTCGCCATGGAAGTCAAGCGCCAAATGGATGTGCTCGACAAGCACCTGGCCGAGCACCCCTACCTGGCCGGCGAGGAATACAGCATCGCCGATATGTCCGTTTGGCCTTGGTATGGCGCGCTGGCCAAAGGGCAACTCTATGAAGCGGGCGAGTTTTTGCAAGTGCAGGAATACACCCACGTTATCCGCTGGGCCGACCAGATCGCCCAGCGCCCGGCGGTACAGCGTGGCCGCATAGTCAACCGCACCTGGGGCGATGCAGATAAGCAGCTGGCCGAACGGCATGATGCCAGTGACTTTGACCGTCAGCCTTAGAGCCGCTATCCTGCCGTGACTCTTTAGCTTTTTGGGACTTTCGATGCATGCTTTTTCGCGCCAATTGATCGGTTTGTCCCTCGCGCTATCGGCGCTGTTGCCCGTGGCCTTTGCCCAGCCCACGACCGCCGACACCTTCATACCATTGCTGGCTGCCAGCTACCGTTCGCCGGGCAATATGGCGCGCGACCCTTACCGGCACCCAGCGCAAACACTGGCGTTTTTTGGTATCCGTGCCGAAAGCACGGTGATAGAAATCCTGCCCGGTAGCGGTGGCTATTACATGGAAATTTTGGCGCCCTGGCTTAAGGATAAGGGCTTGTATATCGCCGCCAACCGCGACGGTTCGCAGCCGCAATACCAGGCAGACCATGACAAGTTATTGCAGCGTTTGGTCAAGGAGCCAGACTTGTACGGCAAGGTACTAGTAACGCCTTTTCGCGCAGACCGCCATGCCATCGCGCCTGCGGGCAGCGCCGATGCTGTGATCAGTTTTCGCAACCTTCATAACTGGATGGAGCAAGGCGAGTTGCAAGAATCGCTTAAGGCTTTTTACCTGGCCTTAAAGCCCGGTGGCATTTTGGGCATCGTGGACCACCGAGGGCGAACCGACCAAACGCAAGCTGAGCAAATCGCTTCGGGCTATGTACGCCAAGACGTAGCCATTGCGCTGATCGAACAAGCGGGCTTTAAGCTGCAAGCCAGCTCGGAAGTTAACGCCAACTCCAAAGACACTAAAGACCATCCCGAAGGCGTCTGGACCCTACCGCCCAGCTACCGTCTGAAAGACAAAGACCGCGAAAAATACACCGCCATCGGTGAGAGCGACCGCTTTACGCTGCGGTTTGTGAAGCCTTAGCGCTAGCCATTTGCCTTACCAGCGGTTGCGCAATTCGCGCAGCTTCAAAAAGACCGTCATGGCATCCGGGTTCGGTGGCAGTTCGGCATAGGCCTCACGCAAACGAGCGATAACACCGGCGCTACCCAAGCGGAAAAATGTATTGACCTCGCGCTCCTCGGCCCATTGACTGACATAGGCCTGCTGTGGATTCTGGCCCTGCACTTTGTCCAGCAGAGCCTGCGCGGCGGTGTTACCCGGTTCGCGGTCCAGGGTAAAGCGCAAATTGTTTTCGATGTAATCGTGTCCCGGATACACCAGGGTGTTGTCCGGTAAACCATGCAATTGCTTGGCAAAGGTCTGATAAAGGGTGGCAGGGTCACCGCCGTTATGGCAATTACCCACACCCGCATTAAACATCGTGTCCCCAGAAAACAGAGCGGGCTGATCGGTGTGCGAGCGCAGGCAGATGTGGCACATGGTGTGGCCCGGAGTGTCCAGTGCCTCAAGCTCCACCGTCTTTCCCACTTTGATAATGTCACCCGCCGACAAACCGCGCGTCATGCCGGGAATGCTGTCTTTGGCTTTATGGTGCGCCAGTACGGCAGCCCCGGTTTGGTCCACGATGGCCTGGTTGCCGCCTATGTGATCGTGATGCTCATGCGTGTTGAGAATTTGAGTGATTTCCCAACCGGCCTCCTTGGCCGCATGCAGACATTTTTGGCTGTCCAAAGGGTCGATAGCCAAGGCCTCCCCAGTTTCGGGGCAGGCCACTAAGTAGTTGAAATTGCGGTAGTCGTTACCGGTCCAGATTTGTTTTACAAGCATGCACTTTCTCCGCGCTCTTAGCGCTTAACTAGGGTCAAGAATCCGCTTGAACTTTGGCGTCCTTGATGACCTTGCCCCATTTCAAGGTCTCGCTGCGGATGAACTCCGCAAAACGCTCCGGGCTGCCGCCACCATCTTCTGCGCCGTACTGGTCAAATTTTTCGATCACATCGGGCATGGCCATCACGCGATTCACATCTTCATTCATGCGTTTCACGAATGCCGGGTTCATGTGCGCGGGTCCGGCCAGTCCATACCAGGTGGTGGCATCAAAGCCGGGAAAGCCTTGCTCATCCATGGTGGGCACCGTTGGGTGTCCTTTGGCGCGCTTGGTCCGGGTCTGGGCCAAGGCGATAGCCTTACCGCCTTTGACATGCGGCGTCGCAGAGGTCATAGTCTCAAAACAATACTGCACCTGACCGCCAATCAAATCCGTTAACGCAGGCCCGGAACCTTTGTAGGGCACATGTAGCGCATCGATGCCCGCTCGCAGCTTGAACATCTCCAAGGCCAGATGTTGCGCCGATCCGCCGCCAGCCGATGCAAAGCTAACTTTGCCTGGATTTTGCTTGCAATAAGTGACCAAGTCTTTCACGGTTTTGGCCGGTTGGCTTTCATTGCAAATGAGTAAGTTCGGCGTCACGCCCACCAGTACGATGGGCGTGAAATCACGCTCTACGTTGTAGTTAAGCTTGGGCTGCAGACTGGGCGCCAATGCATGGCTGTTGATATGCGCCATCAACAGCGTGTTGCCGTCGGGTGATTGCTTGGCCACAAAATCCGCGGCGATGACGCCCGCCGCACCGGCCTTGTTGTCGATCACGATGCTCACGCCCCACATGGCTTGCAGCTTTTGCGCCAGCACACGCGCCAGGGCGTCGGTGCCACCGCCCGGAGGGAAACCCACCACGATGCGAATCGGCCCGGCCGGCAGGTTCTGCGCATGGATCGCGGGCGCGGCCAAAACCGCTGCGGACACGCCGACGGCTTGCAATAGGGATCTGCGTTGCATGGTGACTCCTTTTAGGTGGACAAGTAAAAATCCATCCGACCTAGGCTGGATGGCCGGCAAAATATTCCATAGCCGCTTGAACGCCACTGGCTTGCAGTGCGACGCCGCTCAGCTTTAGACCCATCTCGCAGGCCGCCAAAGTGGCGATCAAGGTCAGGTCATTGCTATCGCCCAGATGGCCGATGCGAAACATGCGCCCTTTAACTTTGCCAAGGCCTGTGCCCAGGGAACAATCAAATCGCGTGTGTATCAGTTTGCGCAAAACATCCGCATCCAACCCGTGTGGCGTCATCACTCCAGTCAGAACCGGGGAATGTACCGCCGCGTCCTGGCATTGAATCTCTAGGCCCCAGGCCTGCACCCCGGCGCGTACCCCCGCCGCCCAACGCTGGTGCCGGGCAAACACGGCGGGCAGCCCTTGCGCTAGCAACATATCGCAGGCTTCACTCAGGCCATAGAGCAAATTGGTGCTGGGCGTGTAGGGAAAATAACCACTTTGGTTCATCTCTATCATTTCGTCCCAGGCCCAAAATGATTTAGGCAAAGTGGCCTTGGCACTGGCCGCAATCGCTTTGGGCGATAGCGCGTTAAAGCTGATGCCTGGCGGCAGCATCAAGCCTTTTTGCGAGCCGCTGATGGTGACATCCACGCCCCATTCATCGTGACGGTAATCGGCCGAGGCCAAGCCGGAAATACTGTCCACCAGCAGCAGCGCCGGATGGCCCACGGCGTCGATAGCCCGGCGCACTGCTGCAATGTCGCTGGTCACGCCGGTGGACGTTTCGTTGTGCACCACACAAACAGCGCGGATGCTATGGCCGGTGTCGGCGCGCAAACGCTCTGCAATCAAGTCGGCCTGCACGCCGCGGCGCCAGCCTTCAATACCAGGCAGGCTGATGACATCCGTCTTTAGGCCTAAGCGCAAAGCCAATTTGTTCCACAGGCTGGCAAAGTGTCCGGTCTCGTACATCAATACCTGGTCACCCGCGCTTAAGGTGTTGACCAAGGCCGCCTCCCAAGCGCCGGTACCTGATGCCGGATAAATCATGACCGGATGGCGCGTCTGAAAAATCTTTTGCATATCGGCCAGCAACTTGCGGCCCAGGGCGCCAAATTCGGGGCCGCGGTGGTCTATGGTGGGTAGGCTGATCGCGCGCAGTATCCGGTCAGGTACCGGGCTGGGGCCGGGAATTTGCAGGTAGTGGCGCCCGGTCGGGTGCTGGTTCAATGAAAACATGGTGCATCCTGAGAGAGGTCTAAAAGGCGTGCAAGAATCGGCTGAACGCAAGGTCAGCGCATAAGCCGCGCTTAACGCACATCTTCCCACATGAGCGCTGTCATTTCCCGCCCCCCGCTAGGTACCCGATTACCGGACGTGCCATTGCGCGCGCGCCTGGCCACGCAGTTGCGACGCCATACCCAAGGCGAAGTCTTGTTTGATGCGGCCTCATGCGGCCGCTATGCCACCGACGCTTCTATTTACCAGATTATTCCCGCAGGCGTGTTTGTTCCCACAACCGCGCAAGACATCAGCACGGCGCTCACCTTGGCTCGCGAGGCCGGTGTGCCGGTGCTGCCGCGCGGTGGCGGCACCAGCCAATGCGGCCAGACTACCGGCGCGGCCTTGGTTATAGACAACAGCAAACACTTTAAAAGCCTGATCGAACTGGACCTGCAGGCCCAATCCGCCACCGTGCAACCGGGCATGGTGCTAGACCACCTCAACGCGGCCCTCAAAGCCCACGGACTGTGGTTTCCAGTGGACGTATCGACCAGCGCGCAAGCGACCTTGGGCGGCATGGCAGGCAACAACTCCTGCGGCAGCCGCTCCATTGCGTACGGCAATATGGTGCACAACGTGCTGGGCGCCTCGGCCTGGTTGTCCGACGGCAGCCTACACGACTTCGGACCGGTGGCGCAACTGGCCGCCCCGACGCGGCGCATAGCCGATTTTGTAGAGGCCCTTGCCCACCGCCACCATGCTGACATCCAGACCCACTGGCCCAAGGTGTTGCGCCGCGTAGGCGGCTACAACCTAGATATTTTTTGCAACCAAAGCGAGCGCCCTTACACCCGCGACGCGAGCGTCAACCTGGCACATTTGCTGATCGGCTCAGAGGGCACGCTGGCCTACACCGAATCTTTGCGTCTGCAACTGAGCCCGCTGCCCGGTGCCAAAGTGTTGGGCATCGTCAACTTTGCGCGCTTTCGCGATGCCATGCAAGCGGCGCAGCACATCGTCACGCTCGGTCCCACGGCAGTCGAACTGGTAGACCGCAGCATGGTCGCGCTCGCCCTGGCAAACCCGGCTTTTCAAAGCACTATGCAAAGTGCCTTGATCGGTCAGCCCGACGCGATTTTGCTGGTCGAATTCTGCGGCGAAAGCAAAGATGCCATCTTGGCTAAGTTGAAAGATTTGTCCGATTTAATGGGCGATTTAGGTCACCCCGGCAGCGTAGTGCACATGCCCGAGGACGCCAAGCAAAAGGCCTTGTGGGAGGTACGCAAAGCGGGACTGAACATCATGATGAGTCTCAAGGGAGATGGCAAGCCGGTCAGCTTTATTGAAGACTGCGCCGTACCCCTGCAACATCTGGCCGACTACACCGACGCATTGACCGAGGTATTTGCGCGCCACGGCACGCGCGGCACCTGGTACGCGCATGCCTCCGTGGGTACCTTGCATGTGCGACCGATTTTGGACATGCGCCAAGACGGGGCCTCCAAGATGCGGGCGATTGCCGAGGAAGCATCGACGCTGGTGCGCCGCTTTAAGGGCGCGTACAGCGGGGAGCATGGCGACGGGCTGTGCAGGGGCGAATGGATTCAATGGCAATTCGGCCCCCATATCACGCAGGCATTTGCAGCGATCAAACAGTATATGGACCCCGCCGGTCTGTTCAATCCGGGCAAGATCATTGACCCCCCCCTCATAGACGATATCTCACTATTGCGCTTTCCACCAGCACAGGCGCCACAGCCTTACCGGCGCATCCCCATCCAAACCGCGCTGGACTGGTCGGCTTGGAATGTGCAGGTGGACGCGCTCACCCAGGCCAGCAGCGCGCCGGGCAGTGGTGGCGATGCCACCGGCGGCCTGGCCATGGCGGTGGAAATGTGCAACAACAACGGTCACTGCCGCAAGTTTGACAGCGGCACCATGTGCCCGAGCTACCGGGTAACGCGTGATGAGCAACACCTAACGCGCGGGCGTGCTAACACCTTGCGCCTGGCACTTTCAGGGCAACTCGGGCCCGATGCATTCACCAGCAAATCGATGCGCGAGACCATGGACTTATGCGTAGGCTGCAAAGGCTGCAAACGTGAATGTCCGACCGGTGTGGACATGGCCAAAATGAAGACCGAATTTTTATATCACTACACGCAGCGCCACGGCCATAGCTGGGGCGAGCGACTGATAGCGCACCTGCCGGACTATGTAGGCCTGGCCAGTCGCGCAGCGGGTCTGCTCAACGCACTAGTGCGGATGCCTGGCGTGGGCTGGCTTTTGGAAAGTGCGCTCGGCCTGTCAAAGCAGCGCAGCCTGCCGCATTGGCGCAGCGATACCTTTTGGCAGAACCCGCTCATGGCTGAACTAGCCAGTGCCGACGCCCTTGTGGCCCATGCCGCAAAGGGTGGCAAGGCTGCGGTGCTGTTTGTCGACACCTTTAACGGCCATTGGGAATCGGGCAACGCGCTGGCCGCTTTACGCGTTCTGCAGGCTGCGGGCTACCAGGTACATGCACTGCGAAAAGACCAAGGGACGCATTGCTGTGGTCGCACTTTTTTGGCCGCTGGCATGGTGGACCAAGCGCGCCAACGTATGGGCGCTTTGGTCCAAGCCCTAGAGCCATTGGCGCAGGCGGGCATTTCCATCATCGGACTGGAGCCCTCCTGCCTGCTCACCCTACGTGACGAGGCACTCGCAATGGGATTAGGTCCGATGGCGCACACCGTGGCTGCAAAAGCAGTTTTACTCGAAGAATTTATCGCTGCCGAGACCAAGACGGGGCGCTTTAGCATCGCGTTTAATCCGAGCGTCAAACCCGTGTTGGTGCACGGCCATTGCCACCAAAAAGCCTTTGACACGGTGGGTGCGCTGATGCAAGTGCTGGCACTGGTGCCGGGCACACAAGCGCGCCTCATTGAAACATCGTGCTGCGGCATGGCCGGGGCTTTTGGCTACCAGGCCCGTCATTACGCGACCTCGATGCAAATGGCCGAACTCAGCCTGTTGCCTGCCCTTCGCAAAGACGAAAACGCGTGGGTGATTGCCGATGGCACCAGTTGCCGCCACCAGATCCAGGACGGTGCGCAGCGCGAGGCGACGCACCTGGCGGTTTTACTGGCCGCTCACCTGCCCCATTAACCGCCGCTCGAATGACGGCAGCAAACTGTCAGCAACTTATGGCTTAGTTCGGGCTGATTTGCAGCGTGTCGAGCACGGAACGCAAATCGGCGCCGCTGAAATCAGGCCGGGGTTCCAATGCTTCAAAGGGCAAGCCTAGGCGGTTGACCCAATGCGTGCGCAGGCCAAACCAGTTAGCGCCCAGTGCGTCCCAGGAATTGCTGGACACAAACAATATTTCTTCCAGGGGCAGCGCAATAGTTTGCTGCACCAAGGCGTAAGCCTGCGGCGCAGTCTTAAAAAGGCGAATACCGTCCACGGAAATTACATGGTCCAACAAGTCAGCCATGCCCGCACTGTGTACGGCCGAGTCCAGCATTTGCGGGCTGCCGTTGGACAAGATGGCCGTTGTCAGACCATGGCGCTTTATGCGCTGCAAGACATCCAGGTTTTCGGGAAAAGGGCTGAGCTTGGCGTACTGGCCCATCAGGGCCTGGGCCTGCCCTTGGGTCCGGTCTAATTTGAGCCGGTCCAGGCAATACTCCAAGGAGCGTCTGGTCAACTCCCAAAAGGGTTGGTAAAAACGGCTAC
Organism: Comamonadaceae bacterium; assembly: GCA_947478935.1. Taxonomy (GTDB): domain Bacteria; phylum Pseudomonadota; class Gammaproteobacteria; order Burkholderiales; family Burkholderiaceae_C; genus Allorhodoferax. Next base: position 10,378 of record CANJXV010000008.1, on the reverse strand, counting down.
CACTCTTGTCATTCGGATCGGACTGCGTGATGAGGCGCGTGTACTCAATCTGCTTGTCGCGCCAGGCCAGTGCTAGCGCGGCACCCTTGCCCGCAAACAATTGTTCCGCAAGATGCTGTACCGAATACACGTCAAACAAAGTGCCATAGGCATCGAAAACTACTGCGTTAAAAGGCATATCAATTTCCTGCAACGGCAGAAGCCGGTAAATCCAAGCGTAAAAAGGCTTCGGGCGGCGCGTCATTCTTTTCCATGATTGCGCCCATCTGCGCCATCAATCGCTGCTCCACAACAGCGTCGCGTAGGGGGTTCAATTGCGCGGGGTCGGCGATCAGATCAAAAAGCACCGTGGTCGTATCCTCATAGCCACTGCCCTGCCCCGTGTGACCTACCGGCTGCCCCTTGGCATTGCGCCGTGCAGGCACCTTAAGCAAGGGCACGCCTTGCGTGAAATTAAAGCCGCGCGCCAGCTCCGCCTGAGCAAGGTCAGACACGGCAAACATGGACTTGAGGTGCATGGGCATCAGGGTGTATTCGTATAAGTCTTGGCGCGTCATGTCCTCGGGGTATCGGAAATAGGTATAGCGCCCGTCAGTGATATTGGTGGCTGCGCCGAACATACCGTAAATCGCCGCTTCGCGAATCAGGCTATCTTGCTCCAACAAAGGTAATAAGGAATGGCCTTCCACCGTAGCCGGGGGCTTGACACCATGCAGATCTAACAAGGTAGGCATCAAGTCGGTAGTCTGGGTTAAGGCTTGACGCCGCTGACCTGCTTGCGCCGCAAAAGCCGGGTGTGCCATCAGCAGCGGGATATGCGCGATCTCGTTAAAAAACGGCATGCGGTTTTTTCCCCACCAATCATGCTCCGCAAGCAAAAATCCATGGTCGGTGGTAAGGATGACCGTCGTGTCTTCCCACATGCCATGGCGGTCCATATAGTCCAGCAAGCGGCCAAAGTATTCATCGCACATGCTCAGCAACGCGGCATAGTTGGCGCGCAACTCTTGCACCTCCAGCGCGGTTTCTTCATGGCGCTTGTAACGCGGCCAGTCCAGTATCGGGCCGGTGTAGCCGGTGGGGTAGCGCTCGCGAAAACGCGCGGGCGCGGAAAACGGCTCGTGCGGATCAAAGCATTCCAGGTGCAGCACCCAGTTATCGGCATCGCGGTTGGTGTCCAAAAAATCAAACCCGGCTTGAAAGGTACGCGGGCAGCAATAGTCCGCCTCATCCTTCATGTATTCCCGATTCACCATGGTTTGCAGGCGCCCGTCGTTGGGGCCTTCGGGCTGCTGCATGGGGTGGTACATCTGCTTAAAGCGTTCCAGGGGCGGCTGCACCATAGCCTTCCATTTGTCCCACTCCTGACCGCGAATGAACTCCCAAGACGAATAGCGGTTATGGTAGGTCGCGCCGCCGTCTTCCCAATAATGGTAATGGTCCGAAATCAGATGCGTGTAAGTGCCTTGGGCGCGCAGCAATTCTGAGAAGGATTGGTCAAAGGGCTCTAGAGCGCCCCAGCTGCGGTGCAAAAAATTTAGGCGTCCGGTATGCAGGTCACGCCGTGCCGGCATACAAGGCAGGCTGCCAACGTAGTGGTTGTCAAAGGTCACCGCACGCTCTGCAAAACGCTTGAACTGCGGCGTCGCCACGGCGCTGCCACCATAGCACTCCAAGGCGTTACGCACCAGCGAGTCAAACAATACAAAAATAGTCTTCATGGATGCGCCTTGCAGTGGCGGTGCGGTCCGCCGCCGCCAAGGCGTTTGCGGCACGATCAGACCTCCGTCACGGCTATGTTACTATAGATAGAACTATCGGATTTTTGATGCAGAGTTCGGCCCATCCCATCTTCCCGGACAGCCCGGTGCCGCTGTATTCCCAGCTGGCAGACTTGCTGCGCCAGCGTGTGCTGCGTGGCGTTTGGCGGCCGGGCACCAAGGTGCCTTCACTCGAAGCCCTGGTGACCGAATTCCAGGTGGCTCGCGTCACCGTACGCCAAGCCATCGACATCCTCACGCGCGAAGGGCTCTTGCTGCCACAACGCGGACGCGGGACCTTTGTCACCGAACAGGTGCGCACCGAGCGCTCGCTCACGCTTGAAACCTCTTTGCGCGGACTGGCCGACGCCTACCGCAACGACAAACCCGAACTTACGCTGCTAGAAGAAGCCGGAGTGCAGCCGCCCCTCACGCCGCTGGATGGCAAGGCCGCGCCCGCTTATCACTACATGCGCCGCGTGCATTCGCGCGACGGACAGGCCTATTGCACGGCATCCATCTTTATCGATCAGCGCGTATTCCGGCAAGCGCCTAAGCGCTTCCGGCAAGAGACGGTGGTGCCGGTGATGTTGGACCTACCTAAAGTGCATATCGCCGCAGCCCGTCAGACCTTGCGCATCTCCACTGCTGATGTGGAGCTCGCCCGCCTTATTCAGGTACCCGTGGGCTCGCCGGTGGCCGAAGTGCGCCGCATCTGTCAAGGCAGCGACGGAACGGTTTTGTACTTGGGGCAAATCACCTACCGGGGCGATTTCATCCAATTCGAAATGCAGCTCACGCTGTAACTCTTTTTTGCATTTACACCTCAAGGACTACGCCATGCACAACGCTTTATTTCCCCGTCGCACTGCACTGCGCGCCCTGTTTGTTGCCGCTGCGACACTGATGGCCAACCTCGCGCCAGCACACGCGCAAAATTACCCCAATAAACCCGTACGCTTGGTCGTGCCGTGGCCTGCGGGTGGACTGGTGGATGTTGCCGCGCGCCAACTGAGTAGCCGCATGCAAACCAGCATGGCACAGCCTTTCGTGGTGGAAAACAAGCTAGGTGCCGGTGGCAACATCGGCGCTGACCAAGTGGCCAAAGCCAGTGCTGATGGTTACACCTTGCTGTTTACTACCAGTGCTCTGACCATGAATACCGCCATGCGTTCGCCCATGCCGTTTGATGCGGTCAAAGACTTTGAGCGCGTGGCCATGGTGGCTTATGGGCCGCTGGTGCTGGTTGTGCATCCCAGTAGCAATATAAGTTCGCTGCAAGATCTCATTAAAACCGCGCGCTCCAAGCCGGGCACACTGAGCTACGCATCTGCCGGTATAGGTTCGCCCGCGCATTTGACAGGTGAGCTACTCAAATCGCGTCTCAATTTGTTTGTAGTGCATATTCCCTACACTGGTGCACCAGCGGCTATCACCGACCAAATTGCAGGCCGCATCGATTACCAGTTTGCCAATGCAGCGGTAGCGCTGCCACAAATCAAAGCGGGCAAGCTGCGCGCGTTGGCGGTAACCAGCCCGCAACGCATGCCTGGCTTGCCCCAGGTTCCCACCATGGCCGAGGCCGGCATGAAAGATTTTGAAGTAGACCAATGGCTGGGACTGCTGGCCCCCAAAGGCACACCAGCGGCAGTGGTGGACAAGCTAGTGACTGAAGTCAATAAAGTACTGATGCAAGACGAGTTCGGTCAAGCCCTGGCCAATTCCGGCATGAACAGCGCTAAACCCGGTAAGCCCGAAATCTTTGACGCATTTTTCAAGCAAGAGTTAGTGCAATGGACCAAAGTGGTCAAGGCCGCAGACATCAAGCCTGAATAAATCCAAGCCCACACGTTCCCCATGAACACGGCGCAACCTAATATTTTGCTGGTCATGGCTGACCAGTTGGCTGTGCCGACGCTGCCCTTTCACGGGCACCCGCTGGTACAGACGCCACATTTAAGCGCACTGGCACAGCGCGGTGTGGTGTTTGACAGCGCGTATTGCAACTTCCCGATTTGTGCGCCCTCGCGCGTGTCTATGCTGAGCGGACGCTTACCGCATTCCATTGGGGCGTATGACAACGCGGCTGAATTCGCGTCGGCCACGCCCACTATGGCGCACTACCTGCGCCACGCGGGTTACCGCACCATCTTGTGCGGCAAGATGCATTTCATTGGCGCCGACCAGTTACACGGTTTTGACGAGCGCCTGACAACCGACATCTACCCCGCCGATTTTGCCTGGACGCCCGACTGGCGCAAAGGACCGGGCTTCCGGCCCACGGGCGTGAGCATGCGGCCCGTGCTGGAGGCTGGGCCTTGCGTACGCAGCATGCAAATCGACTACGACGACGAAGTGGAATACAAAGGTGCGCAATGCCTGTATGACCTGGCGCGCGCACCGCGCGACAAACCGTTTTTCCTGACCGTCTCTTACACCCACCCGCACCCGCCTTTCGTGGCGCCGCAGCGCTTTTGGGATCTGTACCGCGAAGAAGACATCGACGCGCCGCGTGTGCCGCCCATTCCCTTTGACGACCTGGACGTACACAGCCAATGGCTATATGTGGCACATGCGCAAGACCTGTACAGCGTGTCCGAAGCCCAAGTGCGCCGCGCGCGGCACGCCTATTACGGCATGGTGAGTTATGTGGATGAAAAAATCGGGCGTATCCTGAACGTACTGGAAGAAACAGGCTTACAAGACAACACCGTGGTGGTGTTTTGCGGCGACCATGGCGAGATGCTGGGTGAGCGAGGCATGTGGTTTAAGCAATGCTTTTTTGAAGCCTCGGCGCGCGTCCCGCTGATCGTCTCCATGCCCAAGCGCTTTGCGCCCGCACGCGTTGCAGACCATGTCTCCTTGCTGGACTTATTGCCCACCTTCCGCGATCTGGCGCATAACGGCCAGCCACCGCCTGCCGTCGGTCCCTTGCATGGGCACAGCCTGGTGGGCTTACTGCAAGGTGGTTCAGAACCCGAGCGCTGCGTGGTGTCCGAATACAGCTCCGAAGGTGTGATAGCCCCCTCGCGCATGGTGCGCAGTGGCCCCTGGAAATACATCTTCACGCACGGCCTTAAGCCACTTTTGTTTAACTTAGAAACAGACCCGGATGAACTGCATAACCTGGCCGGACACAGCGCGCACGCGGCTACGGAGCAAAGCCTGCATGTGCGCTTGGTGCAAGACTGGGACCCGCCTACGGTACATGCGCAAATTTTGGCGAGTCAACAAGAACGCTTGTTTTTGGCAGAAGTTGCCAGCCAGTCGGCCACCAATCCCAACTGGGCCTATCAACCTTTTGTGGATGAAAGCCAGCGATTTATCCGAGGTTCAGGCGCAGCCGGGCCGACTACAGTGAAAGCGCGGGCGCGCTACCCGTTTGTGGAGCCAGTGCAGCCTGACTTAAAGAAATAGCGACGAGCCAAGGGCAGGTCTGCATCAGCTCATGATCACGAAGAGCGCAGCGACTCGGCGATCCACAAGCACTTGATTGAGCAACAAAGCTGGCTTGCTTCACTGTGATTGCGACTACGTACTTAAAACTACCCTGCGAATACCGGCCGCCCGACGTGCTTTAAATCAAGCCCGCCTGCGAAATGAACTTGGGATTCAAATACGCTTCCAGCGCTTCAGTGCCGCCTTCGGAACCGTAGCCGGAGTCTTTTACGCCGCCGAACGGCGTCTCGGGCATGCCCAGTCCCAGGTGGTTGATGCTGACCATGCCGGCCTGCACGGCAGCGCCGATTTGTTGGGCGGTGCGGGCCGAGCGGGTCCAGGCATAAGCCGCAAGCCCAGCGGGCAGGCGATTGGCTTCGCGCACCGCATCGTCAAAACTGGCAAACGGGTTGATCAAAGCCATGGGGCCAAAGGGCTCGTCGATCATGGCGCGCGCGTCCAGCGGCACTTCGGTCAAGACGGTAGGCTCCCAATAATTGCCGGCACCGGCTAGGGGTTTGCCGCCCAACACCAGTTGCGCGTTGTGCGCGCAGGCGTCGTCCGTCAGGCTTTGCATGGCGCTGACGCGGCGCGGGTTGGCCAGCGGGCCCATATTGCTGGCCGTGTCCAATCCATTACCGACTTTGAGCTTGCGGGTGTGCTCTACAAATTGCGCTACAAATTCGCAGTACACGCCCTCTTGCACCAAAAACCGGGTGGGCGACACGCAAACCTGACCGGCATTGCGAAACTTGCTCGCCACCATGGTCTTGGCGGCCAGGGCCACGTCCGCATCGTTAAACACGATGACCGGCGCATGGCCGCCCAACTCCATGGTCATGCGCTTCATGTGCAAGCCGGCCATGGACGCTAATTGCTTGCCCACCACGGTGGAGCCGGTAAACGAAATTTTGCGAATGACCGGATGCGCAATCAGGTACGACGATATTTGCGCCGGATCGCCGTAAATCAGATTGACCACGCCCGCGGGCACACCGGCGTCGATAAAGGTAGTAATAAGCGCTGCGGGGGATGCCGGTGTTTCTTCCGGTGCCTTGACCACGATAGAGCAACCGGCAGCCAGCGCAGCGGCCAGCTTGCGCACGATTTGGTTGATTGGAAAATTCCAGGGCGTAAAAGCTGCCACCGGCCCTACCGGCTCTTTCACCACCAGTTGGTACACATCCTGCTGGCGCGCGGGAATCACGCGGCCATAGGCACGCCGTCCTTCTTCGGCAAACCAGTCGATGGTGTCGGCACCGGCCAACACTTCCATGCGCGCCTCGGCCAACGGTTTGCCTTGCTCCATAGTCATGAGGCGGGCCACGTGGTCGGCACGCTCGCGCAGCAGTTGCGCAGCTTTGCGCATGGTCTTGTAGCGCTCAAACGCGCTAGTGCGGCTCCACACCGCAAAGCCGCGTTCAGCGGAGTCCGCCGCTTGGGCGACGTCGTCCAGGTCCGCGCACGCCAGTTGTGCCATCACTTCGCCATTGGCCGGGTTGCGCACCGGCAGGCTGCGCCCGCAGGCACCTGCGCGCCACTGGCCGTCGATATGGAGTTGGATGTCAGGGTAATCGTTCATTAGTTTTCTTTCTAGTTATAGGGCGCGCATCAGGCAGATAGGCGCATTAATGGGAATGGTTTGCAGAGGTGCCGCGCCGGGCATCTTCCAGCACCATGGCGGCGCCTTTTTCCCCAATCATGATAGCCGCCGCATTGGTATTGGTGGACACCAGGCGCGGCATGACCGAGGCATCGATGACGCGCAAACCTGCCACGCCGCGCACCCTTAATCGATCATCCACGACGGAGTGCTCATCCGCGCCCATGCGGCAAGTACCTACCGGGTGATAGACCGTGCCGCCGCGCGAGCGGGCGAAAGCTTCTAAAGCCTTTTCGCCCACTACCGCATTGCCGGGAAAATATTCCTCGCCAGTAACTAGTCCACTAAAAGCCGGTTGGGCATAAATCTCGCGCAACTGGCGCAGCCCGGCCACCAGCACCCGCACATCCTGCGGGTCGCGTAAATAGTTAGACACGATGCGCGGCGCAGCCGTTGGGTTGTTGGATTGCAATTGCACCGTGCCAGTAGATAAAGGCCGGCATTGCGTGGCCGAAGCCGAAAACCCCGAGAAGCGGTGCAGCGGGTCGCCCGGTTTATCCACCGACAAAGGCATCACGTTAAACAACACATCGGCGCGGCCATCTTGCGCATGTTCGGTGCAGGCCAGCCCGCCCACCTGGCCCGCGCCCACCGTCAAAGGCCCGCGTTGCTGAAACAACCACTGCGCGCCCATTTGCGCCAAGCGCAATGGACTGCGCACATCGTCATTGAGCGAATGGGGTTTGCGCAGCTTCACAATCACACGCGCCTGGTAATGGTCTTGCAAATTAGCGCCAACCTCGGGCGCATCGACGTTGACATCGACACGGTGCGCACGCAACAAAGCCGCTGGCCCAATGCCCGAAAGCTGCAATATCTGTGGCGACTGCAAAGCACCCGCAGACAGCAGTACTTCGCCATCGACCCGCGCCTCTTGCTGCTTACCCGCTTGCAGCCATTGCACGCCCGCGGCGCGCCCATGCGCTTGCAGAATTTGCGTCACATGGGCGCCAGTTATCACGCGCAAGTTTTTGCGGCCCATGGCTGGGCGCAAAAACGCGGTCGCCGCATCACAGCGCCAGTGTCCGCGCAAAGTCAGTTGGTAGCGGCCCATGCCATCGGATTGGGCGCCATTAAAGTCATCGGTGCGGGCATGGCCGGCCTGGGCTGCGGCATCGAGCCAGGCCTCGCAATAGGGGTGCTCGTTGCGCAGGTCGGATACGCCCAATTCGCCACTGTCACCGTGGAAAGCGTTGGCGCCACCTTCATAGCGCTCCGAGCATTTGAAGAAAGGCAAGACATCGTCATAGCCCCAGCCTTTGGCGCCTAGCGCGGCCCAGTCATCGTAGTCGGCACGCTGGCCGCGTATATAGAGCAAGCCATTGATCGCGCTAGAGCCGCCCAACACTTTGCCGCGCGGCCACACCATGGTGCGACCCATGGTGTAAGCCTGCGGCTCCACCGGAAACTGCCAGGAAAAACGCGTGTCGTTGATAGTGCGGAAATAGCCTACCGGTAAACGCAACCAAAAACCTTGCGATGCGCCACCGGCCTCCAGTAACAAAACTCTACAAGCCGGGTCCGCGCTCAGGCGGTTGGCCAACACACAACCTGCGGAACCGGCACCGATGATGATGTAGTCATACCCCTGGGATATGGTGGCTTTGGTCATGGCGTGATGGCGGGGTTATGTAATTTTTTAACAGCCGAAGATGCAGGTTTTCCATGAAAAGACAGCGTCTCAAGCGTTAAAGGTATTATATGCCATACCTTTAGACTTTTACCATGCTTACTGCTCCGCTGCCCGATCCTCACACCAGCGCTTTGCCCCTGGGCATTACCGTGAAAAGCCTGCGCGCCTTTGTGTTTCGCTGCCCCAGCCCGGTGCCGGTGCGCACCTCTTTTGGCATCATGCGCGACCGCCCGGCCTTGTTGGTGCGCGCCGAAACTTCCGATGGCGCCATCGGCTGGGGCGAGGTCTGGTGCAACTTCCCATCCTGCGGCGCAGAGCACCGGGCGCGCTTGCTGGACACGGTGATTGCGCCCTTGCTGCTGAACCAGTCTTTTGACAGCCCGCAACAGGCGTACGGCCATGCGACGGCCCGCACCGAAGTGCTGGCGCTGCAAACCGGCGAATTCGGCCCACTGGCCCAAGTCATCGCCGGGGTGGATTTGGCGCTGTGGGACCTGTGCGCCCGCCGCGCCAGCCTGCCCTTGTACCGGCTGCTCGGTAGCAATAACAACACCGTGCCCGTCTATGCCAGCGGCATCAATCCGGACGCGCCTTTGGCGGTGGTGCAGCACATGTACGCTGCGGGCTATCGTGCCTTCAAACTCAAAATCGGCTTTGACGATACGCAAGACCTGGCGAATCTGCATGCCGTGCGCGAATGGCTGGGACCCGACCTCGATGTAATGGCCGATGTGAACCAAGCGTGGAATCTGGACAAAGCGCAATACATGTTGCCGCAACTTGCGCGCTTTGGCCTGGCCTGGTTGGAAGAGCCGCTACGCGCTGACAGCAGCATGGCAGCTTGGCAGCAATTAAAGGCAAGCGCCAGTATGCCGCTGGCCGCTGGGGAAAACATGCTGGGCCGCCAAGCCTTTGAGCAAGGCATAAACAGCGGCGCATTCGGCGTGGTTCAGCCCGACATCGCCAAATGGGGCGGCATCTCTGGCGTTTGGCCGGTGATAGAAAGCATACGGGCGCAAGGTCTGCGCTACTGTCCGCATTTTTTGGGTGCGGGCATCGGCCTCATGGCCTCGGCCCATGTGCTGGCCGCTGCGGGTGGCGATGGCTTGCTGGAAGTCGATGCCAACGACAACGCCTTGCGCAGCCTGCTGGCGCCGCCGCTAGCGCAAGTGCGGGATAGCTGCATCACTTTAGACGCGCTACCCGGTATTGGTGTGGAGCCGGACTTGGAGGCGTTGGCCTCTGCATGCGCAAGGGCTAACTAAAGCACACGCGCGGCATTTTTGCCAGCCAAAGTAACCCACGCTTTTGTGACAGAAAGCTATCGGCTATTTGCAATCTGAAGATAGCAATATGGTTTGCGAGGGAAGCTCCGCACAAGTCCAAACCTGTGACAGCGAGGCCGCAGGCCGTGGTAATCCATGGATGCGCGCGTTTGCGGACTTGTGCAGCGCGCCGCGATGGACTACCGCGTCGCGGCAATCCACAAGTGGTTGATAGGCAAGCAAAATAGATTGCTTCGCTGCGCTCCATGTACGCAATGACGGGTTTTGACTTATGCAGAAGTTCCTTAGGCGCTTTGGGTATCTTTATTTGCCAAGTCCTTTGCCCTGACCAGCGCCCGTTGCAGCGCCAGTACCCGGCCGGGTGCCATCTTTGGCATTAGGAGAAGGACGGGTATCGGGCGCGGTATTGGGTAAGGTGATACCTTGATCTGCGGCGCGCAATTTCATCAAGTCATGGTGCTCTACCCTAAATGCGTCGCGTTCTTTGGTGGTTTTTAGTGCACGTATTTTTGTTTGGTATTCGATACGCTCTGCATCCGTCATCAATTGTGAGCCGTAAATTTGAATCTGCGTTTGAACCTTGTCCTGTGCCAGCGCC
>CANJXV010000007.1 GCA_947478935.1 Comamonadaceae bacterium | reverse complement strand
TGGCCGGTGCCGCAGCCCAGGTTCACCAAGCGGCCTTTGGCCAACAAGATGATGCGCTTGGCAGGCGTTTTGCCTTTGGCCGGGAAAATCACATGGTCCACCTGGGGCTTGATCTCTTCCCACTTGCATTTGGACAGGGATTCGACGTCGATCTCATTGTCAAAGTGGCCGATATTGCAAACGATGGCCTGGTCTTTCATGGCCGCCATGTGCTTGTAAGTAATGACGTTTTTGTTGCCGGTGGCGGACACAAAAATATCGGCTTTGTCAGCAGCGTATTCCATGGTGACCACTTTGTAGCCTTCCATAGCCGCTTGCAAGGCGTTGATCGGGTCGATCTCGGTCACCCAGACTTGGGCCGACAGTGCACGCAGCGCTTGGGCCGAGCCCTTGCCCACGTCGCCGTAACCAGCCACCAATGCCACTTTGCCGGCGATCATCACGTCAGTGGCACGTTTGATGGCGTCCACCAAAGACTCGCGGCAGCCGTACAGGTTGTCAAACTTGCTCTTGGTCACCGAATCGTTGACGTTGATGGCGCGGAAGGCCAGATCGCCACGGGCGGCCATCTCATTCAAACGCAGCACGCCGGTGGTGGTTTCTTCCGTCACGCCGACGATATTTTTCAGGCGACGGCTATACCAGGTGGGGTCTAGCTTGAGCTTGGCTTTGATGGAATTGAAAAGGCAAGTCTCCTCTTCGCTACCGGGCTTAGCCAGCACTTTGATATTTTTCTCGGCCTTGGCACCCAAGTGCATGAGCAGCGTAGCGTCGCCGCCGTCGTCCAAAATCATGTTGGGGCCTTCGGCGGGTGTGCCTTTTTTGCCGCTGAATTCAAAAATGCGGTGGGTGTAATCCCAGTAGTCTTCCAGGGACTCGCCTTTGTAGGCAAACACCGGGGTGCCTGCGGCCACCAGAGCGGCGGCGGCGTGGTCTTGGGTGGAGTAAATGTTGCAAGAGGCCCAACGCACTTGTGCGCCCAGAGCTTGCAGGGTTTCAACCAGCACACCGGTCTGGATAGTCATGTGCAGCGATCCGGTGATACGCGCGCCTTTGAGCGGCTGCGCCTTGGCGAATTCTTCGCGGATAGCCATGAGGCCGGGCATTTCGGTCTGGGCAATGTTGAGTTCTTTGCGGCCCCAAGGCGCAAGGCTCAAGTCGGCAATTTCGTAGTCCTGGTTTTTGATGGGTTTCAATACAGCGTTCATGACAAAGGCTCCAAAAAGTACATTTTGAAAACCACTAGTGAAACGGGAGAAAGGTGACTCACCCCGCAGACATTAGTGGGTGAGCGCAGTTGAAACATGCAGGAGACAGGGCCCCTGTACCCCGAGCCTCATTCACTTTGCGTGAACTGCATCGCTCCTCGGGGTGGTCGGATGATACCAAAACTTGCCTAGTGGCTATTTCCTCGCTTCGCGGGAAAACCCCTTAAGCGGTCACGATGTCGCGCACCCATTGCGGCAGCGGCATAGCTTTTTGGCTGGGAAAGTCCACCCAGATGGTGGTGGCGCCACCCCCCGCGCAGATATGCCCAGGCTGGTCGGCCCGCTCCATCGTGACCCAGGATTCAAAGGTGGTGCGGGCCGGATCGCTCACGTACATCTTGACCAGCACGTCACCGGGGTAGCGCAGCTCGCGGTAAAAATTACAAAACGCATTGACGATGATCGGTCCCTCGCCCGCCGCAGTCGGCATACAGCCGATGGAGCGCATCCAGTCAATCCGCGCGGTTTCCATGTAGCGGAAATACACCGTGTTGTTGATGTGGCCCATCGCATCCATATCGCCCCAGCGCATAGCGATGCGCATTTCGTAGGCCAGTTTTTTAATTTCGGGGATTTCGATTTTCATGGTGCAAAAATCAGCGTTTAAAAGGGCCTACTACACCAGGCAGTAGCACCGCAGAGACAACGGGGACCAACATAGGCATTCAATTGCGTTGGAGGTGACCGCGCTATGCGCCCCACTTTCGCGCCGGGTCCCCAAGCGAACGCACGACCCAAGGACTTTAGCGAACCGCATATTGGTATTGCACCAGCGCACGCAAGCTGACAACTTCGCTATCCGTAAGAACTACCGGCGATGAAAGGCTGGTTGTAACGTTATCGATGAAAAGCTTGGCCCCAGCAGCGCGGCCACCTGTCGCATCCCAGCTTCCAGAGACAAATACAAATTTGTAATTCCCGCCGGTTCCCACGGTATGGGTCGCCGTACTCCAAGCACGTGTATCTGCCGCAGAAGCGCCGGTTAGATTTAAGAGCTCTTCTTTTTGACCTGTAAGCTCGTCAACAAGATAGGCATAAATATCAAATGCATCAGCGCCTCCTTGCGCCTTCCAATCAAACGCCACCTTGTCGCCCACACTCAAAGATATGGCCGTGTTGCTGAACAACACCGGGCCATGGATAACACCACCAACGATGGGGGACAGGCTGGTGGGGTAGACGCCATTCAAATTGGATGACAGTACCACTGCCAGTCCTTCTCCGGCGTAGGTATCGTTTGTTAACCGTGTATCAAAACTACCCGTCGTAAATGCTGTACTTTCGGCGCCACCTCTAGGTGCAAGAACCGTATCAATGGGCGTCAGCCAACCAGCCACGGTACTGGTTCCATCCAAGCGAATACGTTGATTGATCACGGTCCAACCGGTAATGACGGTTGAACCTGCAACGCCATTATCAAAACTGTTATTTGGAAATTGCGGCTTATAGTTAATTCGCAGTGCCTTGCCGGCCGTGCCATCGAGTTGGCTGTCTACTGTGCCAATGGGCAAGGCATTCGAACCATTACCTCGGTACATCGTGGTGCCTACGATGGAAATTACGCCATCACTGGGATTAGGAGTCAACACCTTTGTCAAACTTAAGGTTTCAAACAGTGTCCCAAGGTCGGTAAATTCAATGTAATCAGGGGTTTTGCGCATGAGCGGGGAAGGATTTACCGTAGCGTCTTTTACCGAAACTACTTTGTTAAGCCCCGCAATGGCAATGGTTAAAGTGCCGGAGTCATTGAATACAAGATTCAAAGGCACGGTGACGCTTACCGTGGCTAAACCATCAGCACCAATGCTAAGACCACCGCTTGAGCTTTGCGCAGCCGCATTATTGGTGCCAGCTAGGGTGTATGAAAGTACTGTTCCTGCGGCGACATTTTGTGTGCTGATCGTAAAAGTAACGGTGCCACCCTCAGAGATCGCATTGGCATTAGCGCTGAGCGTATAAACCGGTGTTGGCGCTGGAACAGGCGTTACGTCATTTACGATAACCTCTTTTGACCCGCCAGCAACGGTCATTATTAGCTTGCCGGAATCACCCAGTACATTATTTGAGGGGACGGACACACTGACATCAGCCCTGCCCGTGGGTCCGATAATTAGATTGCCTGTGGTGCTCTGCCCGGCTGCGTTGTTAGTGCCTGCCAAGGTATAGGAAAGCACGGTTCCTTGAGGCACATTTTGCGTGATCAGGATAAACGTAACCGTGTTGCCTTCGGTTATCGCGGTGGCGTTTGCGCTGAGCGCGTAAGCCGGTATCAAATTTATACACTTCACCTCGATATTAGTAACCTCGCCGTAAGCGTTACCTATCGGATTAGTAACTGTGCAATTTTGCCCTGCGGGCTGCTGCGCGACCCGTACCGTGTATGCCAAGCCCGGCAGGGCTGGCTTTATAAATTTAAAAACACCACTCTCAGACAGCACCAATGTTTGGTTCGAATTAAGGTCGAGCGTTACCGAAAAACCGTTTAGCAAGCCACTCAATGTGCCTCCGATTTGGAAGCTACTAGGCGGAGTGTCGATGCAGCTGACTTGAATATTTCGAACCACACCGCTAGCGTTGCCGCTTGCGTTGGCAACTGTGCAGGTTTGACCGGGCGGTTGGGAGTAAATCGATACGGTGTATGCAGCGTTTTCCCCGATCGCGCTGTTAAAAACAAAGGGACCATTTAAAAATGTGGAAAATATTTCGTTGCCACTGTTTGAGATTCTTATATTTTTACCAGCACCAAGACCAGATATATCACCGCCGATGGAATAATATTTTTGCGGCGGTTTGGCATCGGCGACAACCGCAACGGTCGTGCTTTGACCCGCCACACTCATCGTAAGTGTGCCTGGGCCGTTCATAAAACTATGGACTGGCACCAATACGTTTACGGTCGCTTGACCGTCGGCCTCTACGATCATTGAGCCTGATGACTTCGCTATCGCAGCACTGCTTGCGTTATCTGAACCGATCAGGGTGTATAGAAAAAGGGTGCCAGGCGAAAGGTTGCGGGTAGCTAAGGTAAAGGTGACCGAAGTCCCCTCCACGATTGAAGCCGCGCTCGCACTCAGAGAATAGCTAGGCGGAGGGCCGAAAAATACATTGACCCCCGGCATGTAATAGCGTATGCAACTGAGTAACAACAAATCCTTGCAACTAAGCTTGATCTTGGCAGCGTCGGATGCCGAGTATCCGTTTTGAATCGCAAAGTCAGCAACATCTGGCGCCGGAATAAAGTTTTGAATTTCAACAAAGGTTTTTTGAATATCGTTGTAATCAATTGTCTTCTTGATAAGACCCATGGATCCAGTCGCATCGCCAACCAATGGTGCGTAAATATCGGTCTCTGTGGACATCAATACGCCGCTGTCCGCGTAATTTCGCAAATAAGAAAAGAGAAAAACACTAGATTTTGTGTTCTTTTTCGGCAAGAAAGACGCGATCGCATAGCCATCCGTATTGCTGCGTGTCTTATCGGTGAAATTCTTCAGTTTTCCGATTATTTTTTCGATCACCGCATCACCTGATTGAAGCGGTTCCACTGGTAAATCCCACTTGCCAAGGACAAAAGAATAGTCGCCCCCGGCAACCTCTTGGGCTACCAATTCATAGTTGGCGGCAGGGTCCTTTTTGTAATATTTTGTCGTCTTGGTGTCCCCGTAGTACTCAGGCGAGCAACCCTTGAGGCGGCTTGCCACCGTCGTAGTCAAGTTATAAACTTGAACACCCTCCACGCTAGTGGGCAGTGGTTTATTTGATATAGGGGTTTGCCGATAGTCAAACCTTCCAGAGCAATCAACAATCAGATATTCCACACTGATATCCATGCTTGCTGAACCCGTTTTATTGGTACTTCCATCAACGGTAACTTCATAGCGGTCTGGGTGGACAGGAATTACATAGCTCCATTGACTTAGGTTGGTTCCTGGAATGCCATTGATGCTAATTGCCGACCCGTCAGTGGCAACAGGTAAGTTCTTGAAGGCGACTTTGTCGCCCAGGTGAAGGCCATGGGCCTGATGAAAAACCGTGAGTGTCGTCTTGGCGCCTACGTTTCTATCTATGTCGGTTTTGATGGGATTTAGAAGATAAAAAGTCTTTCTTTGGTAGGACACCATATCGCCTAGCAACTCCGGAGAGCCTTTTTCGACTTGGGATGCGGCCAGCGCTTTGAGGCTCATCGGAGCTATCCCCTGCACCGCATTGGACGTGGCTTGACCCGTAGCCAAATTTATTTTGGCACTGAGGTCAGTGATCTGAGGATTGACTGTTTCGCTGGCGGCTAGGTAAGTAACTTGCGGCTTTGCGCTTGGGGCAACCGGTGCAGACGAAGAACCACCACCGCAGGCGCCCAAGCCTAAGCTCAATGCTGCTACGAAGTAGGCAGCTATTGTTTCTGTGATGCGGCGTGCCATTCGATATTTTTGGTGATTTCGGCAAACCCGAAGACGGTGGGTTTAGTCTTTAGGCCCTTCGACAGCCCCTTAGGACGTCGAGAATCCGAACATTAACTACCTCGATTTAAGGCTCAAACACCCTGCATTCGAATTTATCATCACTGGCGCGGGAGTAGCCAAGCAGAGAAAAGTAATCGAAGTATTGCGCCGTAATGCGCGCTAGCCGTCCATACCCTTTAGCGCTAGCGCGTCCTGGCGCCATGTGTAATCCGCAAATGACCACAGACCAATCCGCTTTGGCGATATTGCAAACCCAATCTAATGAAACAGATGCCCAATCTCCTGCCTTGTCAACGAACCCTATTCGACATCCCCGAGGACATCGCCTACTTCAACTGCGCCTATATGTCGCCGCTCCTGCGCAGCACAGCAGCGGCCGGGGAACAGGGCATAGGCAACAAGTCCCAACCGTGGCGGGTGCGTCCGGCGGATTTTTTCTCGCTGCCAGACCAGGCGCGTGGGCTTTTTGCAAAGCTCATCGGCGCGCAAGCGAACGATATTGCCATCGTCGGCTCGGCTTCTTATGGTGTCGAGACGGCGCTGAAAAACATCCGCTTGCAAACTGGCGACAAGGTGCTGATCTGTGCCGACGAGTTTCCCTCTAATCTATATCCCTTGCGCCGGGCGGCGCAACTGGCCGGGGCTGACATCGTCACCGTGGCCCGCCCGCAGGACGGCGATTGGACGCGCGCCATCCTGGCTGCCATCGACGCTGGCATCCGGCTTGCGGTACTCAGCCACTGCCACTGGACCGACGGCGGCCTGATCGACCTGTCCGCGGTGCGGCTGGCGCTGGACGCGCACAAGGGTTTGTTATTGGTCGATGCCACCCAGTCCCTGGGCGCCTTGCCGCTGGATGTGGGGCAGGTGCGGCCCGACTTTTTGGTGGCGGCCACCTACAAATGGCTGCTTGGGCCTTACAGCCTGGGCTTTTTGTATGTTGCGCCGCGCTGGCACGCAGGCCAGCCGCTGGAAGAAAACTGGGCCAATCGCGAAGCTGCGCACGACTTTGCGCGCTTGGTCGATTACCGCGAAGGCTATGCACTTGGCGCCCGACGCTACGACATGGGCGAGCGCGCCAACTTTGTCGCGCTGCCCATGGCCATGGCGGCGCTGGACCAAATTACCGCCTGGCAGGTGGCGCGCATCGCGGACACCCTGCGCGGCCTGACCGACAGCATTGCCGCGCAAGTGGCGCCTTGGGGCTTGCAAGCCGCGCCCGCTCATTTGCGCGCCGGCCATTTTCTGGGCCTGCGCTGGCCAGGGGCCCTGCCGCCCAGCCTGCCCGAGCAACTGGCTGCCGCCCAAGTCCATGTCAGTATCCGCGGCCCAGCCATCCGCATCACGCCACATCTGTACAACCACGAGGGCGATGTGGCGCGCATGCTAGAGGTCTTAGAGGCGGCGCTGCGCAAGGCTTGAGGGCTGCCAGCGTTCTCTTAAATTAAAGCCTGGTGGTTTTCAAGCACCTTGCTCCAGTGCAAAACATCCACACTTTGGCACAAACCATAGGTGTAAAAGGGATCAGTCTGCATCAAAGCATGCACAACAGCTTTGCAAGGGACCTGCACCACCCACAAGCCGCCTTGGGGCACATCAGCCGGGGTCTCGCGCAGCGAACCGGCGACCAGCCCTTGCTCTTTATGGGCATCCAGCCAGGCAATATGCGCGGCCAGATGCTCGACACGCAAGACGCCCTGACCGGGCTTTTCGGTGAATACCACTGCAAACCGCACGCTGCGGTCTCCCAAATGTAGCAAGAGGGCCAACCTAAAATAGCCGACTTCGCGCGCATCGCGCCGCCTCATTGGAATCCCCCGCTTTGTCCTTCGCCTCCGAAACCCGCCGCCGTCGCACCTTTGCGATCATTTCCCACCCCGACGCCGGTAAAACCACACTGACCGAAAAGCTCTTGCTTTTTTCCGGCGCGATTCAGATTGCCGGCTCGGTCAAGGCGCGCAAGGCTTCGCGCCATGCGACATCGGACTGGATGGAGATTGAAAAGCAGCGCGGTATCTCGGTGGCGTCTTCGGTGATGCAAATGGTGTACCGCGATCATGTGATTAATCTTTTAGACACACCCGGGCACAAAGACTTTTCGGAAGACACCTACCGCGTACTCACCGCCGTAGATGCGGCGCTGATGGTGATTGATGCGGCCAATGGTGTGGAGGCGCAAACCCGCCGCTTGATCGAGGTCTGCCGCCAGCGCGATACGCCCATCATCACCTTCGTCAACAAAATGGACCGCGAGGTGCGCGAGCCTTTGGATATTCTGGACGAGATCGAGCGGGAACTGGGCATGCCTTGCGTGCCCATGACCTGGCCAGTAGGCCAAGGCAAATTGTTTGGCGGCATCATCAATTTGCGCACCGACACCATGACGGTGTTTGAAAGCGGCAGCGAACGTCTGCCACAAGACTTTGACGCTATTGCCCTGTCGCATCCCGAGGCCTTGCAACAGCGTTTTGGCAGCGAATGGACCAGTGCTGTCGAAAGTATGGAACTGGCCACCGGCGCATCGCCGGCTTGGGACCATGCGGCCTTTTTGGCGGGCAAGCAAACCCCAGTGTTTTTTGGCTCCGGCGTAAACAACTTTGGCGTGATGGAAGTGCTCGACGCACTGGTCGATTTGGCGCCTTCACCGCAAAGCCGCACCAGCACCGTGCAAGTCAACCGCCAGCCGGTGGTGCAGGAAGTGCAACCCCAAGACAAAGCCTTTAGTGGCGTCGTCTTCAAGGTGCAGGCGAATATGGATGCCAACCACCGCGACCGCATCGCCTTTGTGCGCATGGCTTCGGGCAAGTACACGCCAGGCATGAAACTCAAAGTGATGCGCACCGCCAAAGAGCTGCGCCCCACCAGCGTGGTTACCTTCATGAGCCAGCGGCGTGAAGCGGTGGAAGAGGCTTATGCCGGCGACATCGTAGGCTTTACGACCCACGGCGGCGTGCAACTGGGCGACACGATTACCGACGGGACGATCAACCTACAGTACACCGGCCTGCCATTTTTTGCGCCTGAGATGTTTATGACGGTGGTACTGAAAAACCCGCTGCGCACCAAGCAATTACAACAAGGCCTGGCGCAATTGGGCGAGGAAGGCGCGATCCAGGTTTTCAAGCCGGAAATGGGCGGCAATATGCTGCTCGGCGCTGTGGGGCAATTGCAATTTGAAGTGGTGCAGCACCGCCTCAAAGGCGAATACGATGCCGACATTCGCCTAGAGGGCAGCCAATACACCGGCGCGCGCTGGATCAGCGCTGATAGCCCATCCGAGTTGCGCGAGTTTGTAAACGCTTACCCCCAGCGTATGGCCAAAGACGCAGCGGACACCCTGGCCTTTTTATGTACCAGCCCCTATGACGTGCGCTTAGCGCAAGAGCGCTTTCCGAAAATCCATTTCCATCCCTTGCGCGAGCATGCCGGCCTGAGCCTGGGCAGCGCAGGCTAAGTGCCAGGGCTATGGCGGCGCATCGCGGTCTGCTAGCCGTTTTCGGCTCCACGCTGTTTCAGTTGTGCGGCGTTTTTATGCTGCTACCGCTGCTGCTTTTATTACTTAAACGCGCCGAGGTGTCTAACACCATAGCCGGTCTGTTTGCCGCTACCGAATGGCTGGGCATTTTTATCGTCTCGCCTTTTGCTTCGGCCATTACACGCAAGCTGGGACGGCGCAATGCACTGTGGTTAGCAACTGTCACGCCACTCTTTACCGCCTGCGGCTTTTTACTCACCGACCAACTGGCTGCATGGTTTGTACTGCTGTTGCTCAGCGCCATGGCGGGCGGCATGCGCTGGGTGTTGGCGGAAGCCTTTATCGCCGAGTTTTCACCGCCGCAGCACCGCGGCAAGCTGATTGGCGCCTATGCCACGCTGATCGGCATGACCATGGTGGTCGGGCCAGCGCTGCTGGCCTGGCGGGGTGCGGACGATCCGGCGGCGCTGCGCATTGTCATCGGTTTCATGCTCATCGGCCTGGCCTGGACCGCATTGATACCGCGCCTGCCGCAAGACGCTGAGGACGACACCGCCCGCGTCGGCTTGGTGGGCCTGTGGCACGCGGTGCGCGCGAACCCGGTAGTGATGCTGGCCGGTTTTGTTGGCGGTTTTTTTGAAATGGGATTGAGTTCGGTGCTGCCAATTTATGGGCTCAGCCTAGGCCTGCCTGCGGGCGAAGCGGCGCTGCTGCTTTCCTTGAGCGGCCTGGGCGGCACGTTGTGCGCTATTCCCGCAGGCATGGTGGCCGACCGCTTTGCCTCGCCCACCCTGGGGCGGCGCCGACTGATGGTGCTGCTGGCAGTGCTCTTAATGGTATCGGGCGCAATGGTCTTAGCGGTAGCGCAGTTCACCACGCTGGTGTGGGCAGTAGCGCTGTTCTGGGGCTCGGCCGGTGGCACGCTGTACACCCTAACCATGTTAGATATCGGAAGCCGCGAAACCGGCATCACCCTAGTCAACAGCACGGCGGTACTGGTGCTGACCTACACCCTGGGCGCGCTGGTCGCATCCTCCGCTGCCGGGATGATGCTGGACTGGTCGGCCAGTGTGGGCTTGTCGCTGATGTTGATAGTCGTGGCCGGTGGCGGTGTGCTTGCGTTTGCGCGCAGTGCGCGCACCCTAGCAAAACTGCAGAACGCTTAAAACGACACCCAGCAATTTGCGCGTCGAATGCGCTGAGCCACACCATGCACTGGCCCACCAGGACTTATGCAAACGCTTTCAACACATTGGCCACATTGACGCCAACCGCCTCCACCGCATAGCCGCCTTCAAACACCAGCGCCGTGGGCAAGCCCGCTTGTGCGATGCGCTCGCCCATGCGCAGATAGTCATCGCTTTGCAGCGCGAAGCCAGAGATCGGGTCGCCTGCAAAAGTGTCCACGCCCAGGGACACCAACAGGGCCTGGGCGCCATAGGTGGCAATGGCTGTTAAAGCTAATTCCAAGGCCTCAGACCAGCGCGCGTAGTCGCTACCGCACGGCAAGGGAAGATTGAGGTTAAAGCCCAGTCCCGCGCCCTGTCCGCGCTCGTCGGCGTGACCCAGAAAAAACGGGTATTCCGTGCGCGGATCGCCGTGGATACTGGCGAAAAACACATCGGCGCGTTCGTAAAAAATCGCTTGTGTGCCATTGCCATGGTGGTAGTCCACATCCAAGACCGCCACGCGCTCTAAGCCTCCGTCACGCAAGTACTGCGCAGCCAGAGCCGCATTGTTCAGGAAACAATAACCGCCAAAAAAATCCGCGCCGGCATGGTGGCCCGGTGGACGGCTCAGCGCAAACGCCGCGCGACCGCCTTGCAAAAGATGCGCTGCCGCACTCAACGCGCAATCGGCACCGCTACGCGCCGCCTGCCACGTACCAGCGGTTAATGGGGTACCGGCGTCAAAAGAATACAGACCCATGCGCGCCGCAAAATTGTCCGGCTCAATATCAGTGCGAAAACTGCGGGTCGGCCAGACGCTGGGTATAGCGTCCAGCGCTGCATTGGCTGGGTCCAGCGCAATCCATTGTTGCCAGGCGGTTAGCAAAAACTGAAGATAGCGCGGGCTGTGGATGCGCGTGAGCAGCGCGTCGTCAAAACGGCTTGGCGTTTGCAGCGATCCCAGCGCGCGCGCCTGCAATACGGCAGCGACCTGATCCTGGCGCTGGGGCACTTCATGGCAAGGCACCATGCGGCCACGGAACATCTCCAGCTTGCCTTGGTGGGCGGCGTGGTCGGGGTTGTAAAAAATATGCATGGCGCTAGCCTACCGGAAGATGCCTGAGGTCAATCATCGATACGGCCCTAGGCCTCGCGCTTAGCGCAATGGCCCGGTTACTAGTTAACAGCCGGCTCGGTGCGGTCCGGCAGTACCAGCCTAACGCAATCGGCTACCCACAATGCCAAGCGTTAGCGGGTGAAAAAAGAACTCTCCGTCCTCGCCTTTTTCATTGGTGCCTACCACCACATAGCAGCCCGCCATATCGCCGATGCGGCGTACTTTGTAGCCCTTGGTCTCCAGCAGCTTGGAAAGCTTGTCAGAGGCCGTCCAACCTGATTTCGGGCCGGAGTTGCACTTGGGCGGTGACTGGGCAAAAGTCAGTGTGCCGAGCAGGCATGAAGTGACTAAGAGGATAACGCGACTCTGTTTATGCATGGCGTCTTAAAAATTAAAAGCGACGCTCCATTGTGCACCGCCGCGCATCCCCTGGCTACAAACACCCCTGCGCGCTTGCAGCGAAGGCCTGATGCTGGGGGTGCGGCAACATGGCACCGGACAAGGCCGGCGATTTGCAGAGCCGCTTCAACCGCTCAGCATCGGATAGAGCGATAGCAGCAAAGCAGCGGCCATGCTGCAGTTAAACACCCGCATACGAAACGGGTTTTGCAAATAGCTGCGCAGCGCGCTGCCAAAGCCCACCCACACCGATGAACAAGGAAAACCCAGCACAGCAAACATCAGTCCCAACGGCGCAATTTGCAGCAGACCAGCGCCAGGCGGCACATACGCGCTCATGATGGTGACCGCCATCACCCAGGCTTTGGGGTTGACCCACTGAAACAATACGGCACCCCAAAAACCTAAAGGCCTAGCTTGGTCTTGCGCGCCGTCCAAAGCCTGCGGCACATGGTGCGCAGCAGGTGCTGAAGCTGCTTGCGAAGTAGGCACATTGGGTTCGCTATACGCGCTGCCGTCCTGCGTCTTTAGCTGAGGCCGCGCACTCGCCAAACTCCAGGCCATCCAAACCATGTAAGCCCCACCCGCAAAACGCACCACGTCATAAAACGCCGGAAACTGCGATAACACCGCATGCAAGCCCAAACCCACGGCGATCAGCATGAAGCCAAAGCCCAGTTGCACACCCATCAGGTGCGCCAGCGTGCGCCGGTAGCCGAAATGCACGCCCGAGGCCATGAGCATGGTGTTATTGGGGCCGGGGGTGATCGAGCTGACCAGCATGAACAAGGCCGCGCCCCACCATTGCTCTGGCGTCAATCCGCCTTCTCCTCATCCACAGCGACCGACATAGGTGGCATAGAAAAACGCTTGCCCGCAAACACTACCGCCACCACGGCCAGCGCAAAGCCCAGGGTCATCACTTCCAGCGACTCCCCCAGCAAAGGCACCGCCACCAAAATCGAGAGAAAAGGTTGCAGCAATTGCAACTGGCTGACCCGCAAAGGCCCGCCCATGGCTAAACCACGGAACCAAGCAAAAAACCCGGCCCACATAGAAAACACGCCCACATAGCCCAGCGCCAGCCAGGACGTGGTGTGAATCGGTTGCTGCGGCCAGTTCCACAACGCGCCGGGCACGGTCAGGGGCAAGGCCATGACGCAGACCCAGCAAATCACCCGCTCTGCGCCCAGCGAGGGCGTCACTTGCGCGCCATAGACATAGCCCACCGACGCCGACACGACGGCGCCCAGCAGCAGCAAGTCCGCCCACTCGGGCACAAAACCCGTGCCTTGCTGGTAGGCACGCAACAAAGAAAACACCAGCACCAGCGAAGCGCCCAGCACCGCACACACCCAAAACGCCAGCCGCGCGCGCAAGTGCAGCACCCAGGCCGACATGGCCGCCGTCGCCAGCGGTAGCAATGCGGTAAACACCGCCGCATGGCCGGAAGTGACATGGCGCAGGGCAAAACCCAGCAGCAGCGGAAAACCAATCACATTGCCCAGCAGCGCAAAAAACAAGGGCTTGCGCTGGGCCTGCGTGGGCCAGGGTGAACGTGTAATGAGCAAGAACGCGATCGATAAAGCCCCGGCCAGCGCGGCACGCCCAAAGGTAATAAACCAAGCCGAAAGTTGCGGGTCTTCGGCAGTGCCCGTAGCCAGGCGCGTCATGGGCAGCGTGACGCCAAACACCACGACCGCCAATAGGCCCAGCCACATGCCCAAGTTTTGTTCACGCTCACTCATGTGCGCGCCATCCACAGGGCCGTCAGCACCAACAAAACGGCCATCAAGCGGTTAAACCATTGCAAGCGTAAACCGGTCGGCAGGCCCTCGCGCACCGGGCCGCTCAGCCACTGCCGCGCGAAAGAGCCGAGCACGGCATAAAACAAATTACTCACAAAACCAAAGGCGACCATCAAAGGCAGGATCACGGCAAAGCGCTCCAACACATCCTCGCGACCGGCCAGCCAACCGCCCACCACGGTGAGCGCCAACATCCAAGCCTTGATGTTCACAAACTGCAAGAGCACGCCCTGGCGAAAGCCCACGTTCAACGCCGCCGCATCAGCCTGCGCCAGGCTTTTGGTGGTCGCCAGCTTGAAAGCCAACCACAGCAAATAGGCCATGCCCAGGCCTTGAATAGCGAGGCGTAACATAGGCACGGCCAACACTACTGCGCCCAAACCGGCGGCGCACAGACTGAACAAAAGCCCCCAGCCGATAGGCACTGCGCAGACGAACTGCATGGCTCGGCGCAGCCCGAAATTAGCGGCCATCGCGGTGGATACCGTGGTATTGGGACCGGGGGTGAAACTGGTGACGGTGGACAAGAGCAGCAAGGCCGTCAATTCGGAGAAAGGCATGGGGTGACTGTAACGGCATCGCGCCCGCGTCGGCGCACGGTTCGCCAGTAGCGAAAAAACCGACCAGGCATTCTCTGCCAGAACATCCGAGGCCTATCCAGGCGAACCGCCCGATCAAAATTTACACGCCCACACCCGGTCCCAGACGGCCATCAATCACTTCAATCGTCCGGTCGCAGCGCGCGGAGAGTTCCGGGTTGTGGGTGACGAACAAAACAGCAGTTGCATGCTCTTTGCACACGCTGCGCAGCAAGGCGAAAACGCCGTCGGCGCTTTTGGAGTCCAGGTTGCCGGTGGGCTCGTCGGCCAATATCAGCGCCGGTTGCATGGCCAGCGCGCGCGCAACGGCCACGCGTTGCTGCTGGCCGCCCGATAAGCGATTGGCCGGTGCGTCCAGCCAAGGGTGCATGCCCACGCTGTCGAGCAATTGCGCCGCCCGCGCGCGCATGCTCGCATCCATCAAGCCCTGGGCTGCGTACATGGGCATCATCACGTTTTCCAGGGCGCTAAATGCGCTGAGCAAATGGTGGTACTGGAACACAAAGCCAATGCTGTGCCCGCGCAAATGCGTGCGCTGCGCGTCGCTTAGCTGCGTGGTCTCTAGGCCGGTAATACGCAGGCTGCCGCTGCTGGGTCTATCCAGAAGGCCCACGGTATTGAGCAGCGTGCTTTTGCCCGAGCCCGAGGGGCCGACCACGGCACAAAAATCGCCGGGGTACAAGCACATATCGATGCCGTGTAAGACTTCGATTTCATTGTCGGCACCCACGTTAAATGATTTGCGTATGCCCGCAAGCTCTAGCACCGGTGCGGCTTGGCCAAGCGGCATGGGTAGCTCAGGCACGGATAGCCACCACCGGGTCTAAACGCGCAGCCCGCAGCGCGGGGGCCAGGGCCGATAGCAAGCCGGTCAAACTGGCCAGCGCCAGCGCTTGCACAAACAATGCGCCGTCCATCGCCATCGCAAACATGATGCTGCCATCGGCGTTGCGCATATAGCGCTGCCACAGCACCATGGCCAGTGCGCCGATCAGCGCACCCACCAGCGCTCCGGCCAAGCCCAGCAAGCCGCCTTGCAATAAAAACACCCGCATCACTTGCGCGCGACGCACGCCCATGGCGCGCAAGATACCGATCTCGCGCGAGCGTTGCACCACCGAAACCACCAGCACGCTGGCAATACCAAAGCCGACCGATAAGGCCACAAAAAAACGAATCGCGGTATTGGCCGTGGTCTGCGCGCGCACAGCGGTAAAAAACTGCTCGTTGGTTTTCATCCAGCTATCGGCCTGCAAACCGGTATGGTTTTGGATTTGCTGCGACACGCCCTCAGCGGCGTAAATATCGTGCAGCGTGAGGTCCAAGATAGAGGCGCTACCGGCCAGGCCGAAAAGGCTTTGCGCGGTACGCATGGCCATGAACACATTGCGGCTATTGGCGCCTTTGTTGCCCAAGTCAAAAATGCCGGCCAGCTTGAGGGTTAAGACCGTGCCACCCACCGTGGCGATGCGCAGCGGGTCGCCAGGCACCACGCCCAGATCGGCGGCCAGTTCGGTGCCTATCAGCAAGGTATCGCTGCCGATGCTGGGCGTGCCCTGCACCATCTTCTCGGGCAAGGCGATGATTTGAAAATACAAGTCCGGCACCATGCCCACCACCGACACCGATCGGCTGGCCTCGCCCCGCGTCACCAAGGCCGCGCCCAGCACGGCAGGCGAAACCAATTTGACTTCCGGCATAGCCTGCAATTGCAGCACCAGGCTTTGCCACTGGTCTATGCCCTTGACACGTTGCAAGGGAATTTGCATATCCGCCATTTCCCTGCTGCCGGGCTCCACGCCTTGCATGCGCGCCCGCTCTTTGGGACCGAGCACCTGGATATGCGCCTGCCCGGTCAGCACCCGGTTCACAAAATTGGCCTGCAAACCATTGAGCAGCGCCGACATAAAAATAATCACCGCCACGCCAATGGCAATACCGACCACGATAAACAAAGTCTGAATCCGCCCTTCGCGCAAAAAACGCCAGGCTACCAGCACCTCGAAAGGCAGCCAGGCACTTTGCTTCATGGCCGCGCCTGCCGAATGCGATCGCCCTCGTGGACAGCACTTTGCGCCACGGGCACCAACAAGGCGCCGGCCTGCAAGCTGTTAAGCACTTCTGCCCGGCCCTGAGATTGCATCCCAAGTTTTACCGGCTGGCGCTGCGCGCGGCCTTCGCGCCACACCAAAACCCATGGCGCTGCCTGGTTCACATCATGCAGCGCTGTTAAAGGAATATGCAGCGCCTGCGCTTTGCGTGCCACTTCAATATCCACCGAAACCGTCATATCCTGGCGCAGTTGCGCCACTGCGACGGGCACGTCCAGGCGCACTTCGATAGCGCCGCGCTGCGGGTCCACCGCCGGATTGATAAAGGCCACACGCGCAGCAAATTTTTGATCAGCAAACGCGTCTGCCGAGGCCCATGCGCTTTGGCCCGTTTGCAGCCACTTAAGATTTTTTTCGTCGATTTGCAGCACTAATTGCATTGCGCCTTGGGGCGACAACACCAGCAGCACTTTGCCTGGCTGCACACCGTCGCCGGCCTCTACATTGCGCGCCATGACGATGCCATCGACCGGCGCGCTGATGCGGCTGTAACGCAAGCGTGCCTGCGCGGTTTGCGACGCGGCTTGCGCTTGGCGCAAGCCCGCTTGGACGCTAGCGGTCTCCGCACCCGGGGCCTGCACGCTGGCGTGTTGGTGCGCCGCGATGGTCACCTGGGTTTGCGCCAAGTCCAAAGCGCGTTGCGCTTCTTCGGTGGCAGCGGCGCCGTAAAAGCCTTGGGCATACAGCTCTTGTGCGCGCGCTGCATTGCGTTGCGCGCTGCGCAGGTTGAGCTGCGCTTGCGCCACGGCCTGGTCAGCCAGCGGTTGTTTCAGCTCGGACAGCAAACGCAAATTACTCGCAGCTAATTGCTCGGCCGCGGCGGCCTGCGCCAGATTGGCTTGTAACTCACTGCCGTCCATCTCCAGCAGTAATTGCCCGCGCTTGACCGTCTGGCCCTCTGCCACCAAAACCGCGCGCACCGTGCCGGTGATTTGCGCGCCCAGGTTGATGCGGTGGGCGGTCTCCACGCGCCCGCTGGCCACGATGGTGTGTACCAAAGTGCTTTGCACCACCGGCTCCAAAGTGATTTGCGGACCTAGCCATTGCGCGTAGCCAAAATAGGCCAGCACACCAGCTGCCGATAAGCCTGCGATCCACCAGCCCAGCGCTCGCACCTTCAAGCCCATACCGCAAAGCTCCCTGGACGCAGCGTCATACCGCTTCAAAGTGCGCCAGCACCGTCCCCGCGCCAAAGCTCTCGCCGTCCTGCACAGCTATCGCGGTGATATGTCCGTCCTGCGGCGCCTCCACATCGATAGCGGCTTTGACTAAGACCACAGTCGCCAGCACCTGCCCTTTGTGCACCGGCACACCAGGCGCCACTAGCCATTTGTCTAGCAGCGCATGGGCGTCTTCTTGCCCGCCAGTCCACACCGAGGCGGGTAATTGGATGTCCATCATGCGGCCACTGCCTTGGCGAGCTTGCCCACCAGCAAAGCCTGCGCGGCTTGCACGATGTCAGCCACTTGCGGAATGACAAACTGCTCCAAGGGTCGGCTATAGGGAATAGGTACATTGGGCACGGCCAGTCGCATCACCGGCGCCTTGAGCGACACGGTGTCTAGGTTCTCAGCGATCAAGGCGGCAATCTCGCCACTGAGGCCAAAGCCCAGATAGTCTTCGTCGGCAATAAGTAAGCGGCCGGTTTTGCGTACCGATTTGAGAATGGCTTCTTTGTCCAATGGCACCAGGGTGCGCAAGTCCAATACTTCGGCATGGATGCTTTGGCCTTGCAGTTCGTGGGCGGCGAGCATGGCTTTTTGCACCATTTGGCTCAGGCTCACAATGGTCAGGTCCGCGCCCTCTTGCATCACCTTGGCCTGGCCTAGGGGGATGGTGTAAGCCTCTTCGGGCACCGCATTGCTACTGCCCTCCAGATACGACATCCAGGGCAGACCCATGATGCCTTTGTGGTACATGAACATCACCGGGTTGTCATCCCGAATCGCCGCCGTCATCAAGCCCTTGGCGTCATAGGCGTTAGATGGCACCACCACCTTGATACCCGGCATGTGGGCAAAGGTCGAATACAGGCATTGCGAGTGCTGGGCCGCATCGCCATAACCACCGCCAATCGCTGTGGTCAGCACCACCGGCAATTTCACATGCCCGCCGGACATATAGGTGTTCTTGGCCAGATGGTTGTAAATCTGGTCCATACACACACCAAAAAAGTCCACAAACATCAGCTCCACCACCGGCCGCAAGCCCGCCGCAGCGGCGCCTGTAGCAGCGCCGATAAAGGCGGTCTCAGAAATCGGTGTGTCCATCACGCGCTGTGGCCCAAACTTATCGAGCAAGCCGCCAGTGGCGCCAAAAATGCCACCATAGCTGCCAATGTCTTCGCCCATCACAAACACGGCGCTATCGCGCGTCATCTCTTGTGCGATGGCTTCCGAAATGGCCTGCGCCATGGTCAATATGCGTTCTTTTTTCATACCAATGCCCTCGTGGATGCGTGGTCTTGCACAAAGACATCGGCCAGCGCGTCCTGTGCATTGGGATATGCGCTGTTGGCAGCGAAAGCAAACGCACGGGTCACACGCTGTTGCGCGTTTTGCACTACGGCAGCTTCTTCGTCGGCGCTCATCAAGCTGCGCTCTTTAAGTAACTTGGACAACAAACCAATCGGGTCGCGCTCGCGCAGATGGGCCACTTCGTCTTTGGGTCGGTAGGTTTCCGGGTCGCCTTGGAAATGCCCGAAGTAGCGGTCGGTGCGCACTTCGATCAACGTGGGGCCATCACCACGCCGCGCACGCGCAATCGCGGGGGCCATGGCTTCAAACACCGCCACCGCGTCGTTATCCGCCACGCGTATGCCAGGTATGTCGTAGCCTGCTGCGCGGTCGGTCACCCATTGCACCGAGGTGGCCTTGGCCTTGGGCACCGAAATCGCCCACTGGTTGTCCTCGCACACAAAGACGACTGGCAACTTCCACACCGCCGCCAAATTCAAGGATTCATGGAACGAGCCCTGGTTAGCTGCGCCTTCGCCAAAGAATGCGATAGACACCCAGTTCTTACCCATTTTTTTCGCGGCTAGCGCGGCGCCGCAAGCAATCGGCATACTCGCACCGACGATGCCGCTGCAACTGAATTTATGTGCGTTATCAAACAAGTGCATATGCCCGCCCTTGCCTTTTCCCAAGCCGGTGACTTTGCCAAACATCTCTGCTGTCATCGCGTCCAGCGGCACGCCTTTGGCAATTGCAAAATGGTGGGGCCTATGCGTGCCCACCACCGTGTCGTCGTCGCTTAAATGCGCGCATACGCCCACGGCCACCGGTTCCTGCCCAGCGGCTAAATGCATCTCACCGGGCACTGGTCCGCCGCCGATATCAAAGGCCAAACCTTTTTGAATCAGAGGTGGTAATTTTCCCTCCATGTACACCGCCGCCATGGTCTCTTCGTAGTAGCGGATCTCGACCATTTTTTCGTACATCCACATGAGCTTTTCTTTGCCGATTTGCATGCTGAACCTCCAGGATAAAAAACCTTTCCTGTGTCGCGAAACCATCACGCTTCGTAGGCAACGCCGGGAATGCCCTCATACTAGGCCGCTGTCCTATGGTGCGATTGATGTGGATCAAGCTTTGGCACTCGCATGGACTGCCATGTCGCAGTCTCTGCGCTGTCTTAGGCCGTGGCAATCCATGGCTTCAATGCCTCTAAGTGTGGCGTCTTATAAGTGCGAGGATGGAGACTTGGAATGCTCGCCCGTCTGCAACTGCCGCAGTGTTTCGAGCTTTGCGTCAAAGTCAAAGCCTTCAGGCTCTTCGTAGTCCACATAAGGCACTAGGCTGGCGGTTGCCGCTTGCAGTTTGTGCTGGTGCTTGATAGGGCAAAAATAGGCTTCGGTGGCCTGTATGACCTCGGAGGAAAAAGCAGCCACGCCCATGGCGTAGGCGCAATAGCTGCAATGTGCTTTGGACACCCAGTCCAGGTAACGTAATTCCTGACGGTCAAAGGCATTGAACTGCGCGCGTGCGATACGCGGCAATTTATAAATCGGAAAACAAACGTACTGGTACACCCACACCGACAGGTCTAGGAAAACCAGCGGCACCACCATGCCGTAAATCAAGGGTCCAGTGATGATGTTGATAGGCCGCAGCCGAAAAATCAGGGCCCACAGGCCCAGCGCGTTATTCGCCGGTCGCTCCGGCACCTGCGTTGCCACAGCTTGCTGCACTTATTTGACGAGCGTGACGGGTAATTTGCTTGCGCTAGCCACGCGCTGCGAAACCGATCCGAGCAGCAGATCGCTAAAAGCGGAGCGCCCTTTGGCGCCGAGCACGATCAAATCAAACTTGCCCGCCTTGGCGGTTTTGCTGATCTCTTCGGCTACGTGCCCCGTTTTGATAATCATGTCGTGCGCCACCTCGGCCTTGTCCAATAATTTGCGCGCTGCCTGCAAGTCTTTGTCGCTCAGTTCGCGCAAATAGTCAGCCAACGCGCCTTTGGGCGTGAACTTCTTCATGTGTTTGAAAGCAGTGTCATCGTGCACAGAAATGAGGGTGATCTTGGACTTGGCCCGCACTGCCGCGACCAATTGGGCCGCGTATTCGGTGGCGCGCAAAGCGCTGGGGGAGCCGTCAACGGCGACGAGTATTTTCATGGTGCAGTCCTTCAGTGAGAATTCCCGAGCCTACGTGCGAGCGCTCGCGCGTTGTCTGCGCTAGATCAGACAATTAGCGGTTGACCAGGCTGGTTTTTGGTCCGGGCTCCATTGCAAGCCTGGTCGGCGGCCCTAAATCGCCGCAGGCCAGCAGGCCCTGGCTGCGCCAGCGTGCAAGCTACCATGCGCGTTTTTAGCCCAGCCGATAAGCCCATGCGCACCTCGCCCCAGCCCCCCAATATCCTTTTCATCATGACCGACCAGATGGCCGCACCCCTGCTACCGCTGCACGATCTGGCATCCAAAATCCAGATGCCGCACCTGAGCCGCTTGGCGCGCGAAGGCGTGGTGTTTGACTCGGCCTACTGCAACAGTCCGCTGTGCGCACCCTCACGCTTTAGCCTGGTTACCGGGCAGCTACCCTCGCGTATCGGCGGCTATGACAATGCGGCGGACCTGGCAGCCGATATCCCCACCTACGCGCACTACCTGCGCAATCTGGGTTACCACACTGCCCTTTCGGGCAAGATGCATTTTTGCGGGCCCGACCAGTTGCACGGCTACGAAGAACGCCTAACCAGCGACATTTACCCCGCTGATTACGGTTGGACGGTGAACTGGGACGCGCTAGAGACACGCCCAAGCTGGTACCACAACATGTCGTCGGTGCTGCAAGCGGGCCCCAGTGTGCGCACCAATCAGTTGGACTTTGACGAAGAGGTGGTGTTCAAAGCGCGCCAATATCTATATGACCACGTGCGCAACACTCCCACGCAGCCTTTTTGCCTGACGGTGTCCATGACACACCCCCACGACCCCTACACCATTCCCGCCGAGTTTTGGGATTTATACGAGGGCGTGGACATTCCCATGCCGCGCCACACGATCGAACAAGATGCGCAAGACGCGCACTCCAAGCGCCTGCTCAAAGTGATGGATTTATGGGACAAGCCTTTGGCCGCTGAAGCCATCGCACGCGCCCGCCGCGCGTACTTTGGCGCGTGCACCTATGTGGACAGCAAAGTAGGCGAATTGCTGAAAACGCTGAACGCTTGCGGCTTGGCCGAGGACACCATCGTGGTCTTCTCAGGGGACCATGGCGACATGCTGGGTGAGCGCGGGCTTTGGTACAAGATGCATTGGTTTGAAATGGCCGCGCGCGTGCCCCTCATCATCCACGCGCCTGCGCGCTTTGCGCCGCGCAAAGTGGCGTACAGCGTGTCCACCATCGACCTGCTGCCCACTTTCGTGGCCCTGGCCGGTGGGGCAGTCGATGCGCAACTGCCTTTGGACGGGCGATCTTTATTACCGCATTTGCAAGGCACGGGCGGCCACGACGAGGTGATAGGCGAATACATGGCCGAGGGCAGCAAAACCCCGCTCTTCATGGTCCGGCGCGGCCCCTGGAAATTTATCTATAGCCAGGACGATATATGCATGCTGTATCACTTGCCAGACGACCCGCAGGAACTGCACAACCTGGCCGGTGATTCGGCCCATGCGGATACGCTGCACAGCTTTATGCAGGAAGTGGCTGCGCGCTGGGACATACCCGCGCTGCACGCGCAGGTGCTGGCCAGTCAAAGGCGCAGGCGCTTGGTGGGCAGTGCGCTGGCCAAAGGTAAACGCACTTCTTGGGATCACCAGCCGCTAGTGGAAGCGACGAATCAATATATGCGTAACCATATGGATTTGGATGATTTAGAGCGGCGGGCTAGGTACCCGCAAGTCTTAAGTTAAGTGCAAGGTTTCGGCCTTGCTGGCCGCCTCACTTTTCTTTGCTTCGCCAAAGAAAAGGTGAGCAAAAGAAAGGCGAGCCAAAGTCAATGCGCGTTGACTACGACTGCGACGTTCACCAATCTGCGCAAACAAACCCGCACCGCAACCTTTCGCACCAACACGCCTAGCCGGCCCAAAAAAACCAAATCCCGACCCAAGGGCCAAGATGCCCGGGCCACTCAAGCCGACCCTTGCAAAGCAAAGCAAGCCCTCCGTGCCCCCACAGCCACGCCCCGCGCACTCAAAATCTCGGCCCCGCGCCAGCTATCAAGCTCGGCAGACTGAACCGCATCCATCCACCCCAGCTGCTCCAACACCGCAATCGTGGCGGCATACAAGGCAGGTTTATTACCGTCACTAATCTTGATGGCAAAGGCCTCGCCCCGGCTTTTACTCGACATAACTTGCACACCGTCCGCGCCAATCTTGCTAATCCAGTCGCCGCGTCCGGCGCGCATAAATGCTAGGTCATTGCGACCCGTGCCGCTCACCAAATCCGGGTGCGCGGTCATAGCCTCGCCCAGCAGCGCAAAGCTGTCGCCAAACTCGGCATCGGCCACGCCGGTCGCCAGGCGCGCATAACCATGGGCCAGACGGGCCAAGGGCATGGCGTAGTTGGGCGCTGAGCAGCCATCTATGCCCATCGGCATGTCCTCTTCGCGCATGCCGACTGCGCGCGCCACTACAGCGCGTACCGCACGTTGCAAAGGGTGCGCGGGCTCGGTGTAGTCCTGTACCGGCCAGCCCTGCTGCACGCACATCGCCACAAAACCTGCGTGCTTGCCGCTGCAGTTGTGGTGCCGCTCGTCATAGACCAAACCTTCAGGCGGCGCTTTCTCCAGCAGGGTAAACAAGCCCGGCACATGGCAGCCGCAGCGCAGCACGCGGTAGTCTTGCCCGGCCTTGGCCAAAATCGACTCGGTGGTTTGCACATGCATGGGCTCGCCGTTGTGGCTGGCGCAGAGCAAGGCCAGTTCGGATTGCGACAGGCCTAAGGCTTTGGCCGCGCCCGTTTGCAGCAAAGGCAATGCCTGCAAGACCTTGAGCGTGGAACGGGTGAAGCTGACAAACTGCGGATTACCCGCATGCGCTAGTACCCCGCCATGCTTATCTACCACCGCTATCGCGCCAAAGTGCAAACACTCGCTGTGCCCGCCGCGTGTGAGTTCAACCAAAGGCACCAGTTCAGCAGGAGACACGCGAGACACCATTTCTACCGGACAATCCGGCCCATCCAGCGCCCCCGTGGCGCCTTTGCCCATGAGCATAACCGGCGCATTGGCTGCCATGCTCCATCCCTTGCCAGCACGATGACTCACCATGACTGAACTGCGATCCCCTTTGCAAGCCCATATTGTTCAACTGCTGGTCCAACCGGGAGAGGCGGTGCATCAAGGCCAATTGCTGCTAGTGCTCGAAGCCATGAAGATGGAACACGAAGTTTGCGCGCCGGGCGCAGGCCAGGTACGCGAACTTTTTTGCGCGGCAGGCGACACCGTGCAAGCGGGCGATGTGCTGGCGGTGCTAGAGCTGGCGCAGGCGCAAAAGCCGGCAGCGCCATTGGCGTCAAGCAAAGCTGCGCACTCCACTCCAGCCCCCCTACCAGCACCCTCAAGCAGTCCATTAAATACAACCCGCGAAAGCGCCAACGAAGACGCCCAAGCACGCCCCGACCTAGCCCGCGTCCAAGCGCGTCACGCTTTCACGCTGGACGCCAACCGCCCCGAGGCCATGGCCAAGCGCCACGCACTTGGCTTGCGCAGCGCCCGCGAAAACATCGCTGACTTGATTGATGCGGGGAGCTTTTCCGAATATGGCGCGCTGGCTGTGGCCGCGCAAAGTAAACGCCGCGGCGCCGAGGATTTGATGCGCAATACGCCTGCAGATGGCATGGTCTGCGGCACCGCCACGGTCAACGGCCAGGCCTGCGTGGTCATGGCCTACGACGCCACGGTACTGGCCGGAACGCAAGGCATGCGCAACCACCAAAAAACTGATCGCATGCTGGGCATTGCACTCGAAAATAAATGGCCCGTCATCCTGTTTGCCGAAGGCGGTGGTGGGCGGCCGGGCGATGTGGATATGCCGATCCTGGCCGGTTTGCATGTGGCCACCTTCGCCAGCTTTGCCCGGCTCAACGGGCAGGTACCGGTGATTGGCATCACCACCGGTCGCTGCTTTGCCGGCAATGCGGCG
>CANJXV010000006.1 GCA_947478935.1 Comamonadaceae bacterium | reverse complement strand
ACCGAGAGATTCGCGCCTTGCGCATTTACGAAGGTGCCACCGAAGTACAGCAGCTCATTATTGGCCGCGACCTGATCAAGGGGTAATCCGCATGCAAGACTGGAATGTTTTAGCGCCCAGCGGCCATAGCGATCACTTTACCCGTGACCACCTGCCGCCGCACAAGGAATGGCCGGTTTTTCAGGCTGATTTGCCCGAGTTGCACTACCCTGCCATCCTCAACTGCGGCGCCGAATTGGTGGATCTTCATGTTGCACAAGGCAGGGGCGAGCGCATTGCCATTCGTGGTATGGCGCCAGGGTCTGCTGGGCCCGTGGAAATCGCCTGGAC
Organism: Comamonadaceae bacterium; assembly: GCA_947478935.1. Lineage (GTDB taxonomy): Bacteria > Pseudomonadota > Gammaproteobacteria > Burkholderiales > Burkholderiaceae_C > Allorhodoferax. The sequence goes on along the minus strand of CANJXV010000006.1, from coordinate 26,675 downwards.
TTATGCGCAGCTGAGCGACCATTGCCACCGAATAGCCCAGGTACTGACCCAAGATATGGGCCTAGTACCTGGCAATCGGCTCCTCCTGCGCGGCGCGAACACGCCCATGATGGCTGCCTGCTTTTTGGCCGCTTTGCAAGCCGGCTTGGTCGTAGTGCCCACCATGCCCATGCTGCGCGCCACCGAGTTAACCACCATCATTGCCAAAGCCCAGGTCAACGCGGCTTTGTGTGACGCCACTTTGTTGGAAGAGTTGCAGTTTTGCCAAACGCCGGGGCATGCGCAATACCAGCCGCTGTTGCAGCAAGTGCTGGCTTTTCGCAGCGATACGCCCGACGGCCTCGAAGCGCGCATGCAAGCGCATAGCACTGATTGGACACCGCACCCCACCAGCCGTGATGATGTCTGCCTGATCGCCTTCACCAGCGGCACTACTGGTAAGCCCAAAGGCACCATGCATTTCCATCGCGACGTGCTGGCCATGTGCGATTTGTTTCCGCGCCATGTGCTGCATATGAGCGCTGACGATGTGGTCTGTGGCACGCCGCCCGTAGCGTTTACTTTCGGCCTGGGTGGCCTGCTGGCTTTTCCTTTGCGCTTTGGTGCTAGTACCGTGCTGCTGGAGCGGCATACGCCCGAATCGCTGTTGCACACCATCGCCAAATACCGGGCCACGCAGTGCTACACCGCGCCCACCATGTACCGGCAAATGGCTGCGCTGGCGGGGCAGCATGATTTGTCCAGCCTCAAACACCCTGTCAGTGCCGGTGAGGCCTTACCCGATGCTACGCGCCAGGCCTGGAAACAGGCTAGCGGCCTGCAAATTACCGACGGCATTGGCGGCACCGAAGTGATTCATATCTATATCGCCAGCGCGGGCAACGAGGTGCGCAATGGCAGTATTGGCAAAGTGGTGCCCGGCTATGAGGCGTGTGTGGTGGATGCCCAAATGCAGCCGGTGCCGCCGGGTACACCGGGCCGGCTGGCAGTGCGCGGGGCCACCGGTTGCCGCTATTTGGATGACCCCCGCCAGCGCGACTATGTAGTGGGTGGCTGGAACCTGCCTGGCGATACTTTTACGATGGACGCCGACGGTTATTTCAGCTACTGCGCCCGCAATGACGACATGATTATTTCAGCCGGCTACAACATTGCCGGCCCCGATGTGGAAAGCGCTTTGATGCTGCATGCGGCGGTGCTGGAATGCGCGGTGGTCGGCATGCCCGATACCGAACGTGGCCAGATTGTGCAGGCCTTTGTCGTGCTCAAACCGGGGCACAGTGGCGATGCGGCCATGGCTGTAGCGCTGCAAGAGCATGTGAAGCACAGCATTGCGCCTTTCAAATATCCGCGCAAGCTGGAGTTTGTTGCATCCCTTCCACGAACCGAAACCGGCAAATTGCAGCGCTTCAAGCTGCGTCAACTCCAAAGTTAGGATCCACGATGTTTCAAACCTTGCAACCGCCCGGTTGGGCGCCGGCCAAAGGCTATTCCAACGGCGTTGTAGCCCGTGGCCGCACGGTGTTTCTCGCCGGCATGATCGGATGGAACGGCCAGTTTCAGTTTGAAAGTGATGACTTTGTAGCCCAGTGCCGCCAGGCGCTGCAAAACATCGTGGACACATTGGCTTGTGCCCAGGCCGGGCCGCAGCATGTGGTGCGCATGACCTGGTACGTCACCGACAAGCAAGAATACCTGCGCCGCGCCCGTGAGCTAGGCCGGGTCTACCAGGAAGTCATAGGTCGCCATTACCCGGTGATGACTTTGGTGCAAGTCGTAGCCCTGCTGGAAGACCGCGCGCAAGTAGAAATTGAAGCTACGGCGGTGCTGCCGGACTGAGCGGCTGGCGCCTTTGGATGGCGCTGGGCGGCGAGCGGTTCCCATACGGGCGCTACCATCGGTTTTGTCCTCGGTTGCCAGTACCCCTCGCGTCATCGCGCAACGGAGCCCAGTTATCACCTGAAAGGTTTGTTCGCTATGTCCGACGCCACCACGCGCTCCTCTTTCCGTTTTTTTCACCGCCTGCGCGTGCGCTGGGCGGAGGTGGATTTGCAAAAAATCGTTTTCAACCCGCATTACCTGATGTACGTGGATACCGCGCTGGCCGACTACTGGCGCGCGCTGGCCCTACCTTATGAACAAAGCTTGCGCGCCATGGGCGGCGATTTGTTTGTGCGCAAATCAACCCTTGAGTTTTATGCCTCTGCGGTTTATGACGACTTACTCGACGTGGGCTTGCGCTGCGCGCGCGTCGGTAACAGTTCACTGCAGTTGGTGAGCGGCATCTTCCGGGGCGAGGACCTATTGGTGGGCGCCGAATTGGTCTATGTATTCGCCGACCCGGTAGCCAAAGTGTCATTGCCCGTACCACAGGTCTTGCGCGATTTACTGACCCACTTTGAACAAGGGCAATCGCCGGTGCGCGCTGTCCTTGGCGATTGGAGCAGTCTTGGCAACGCGGTTAGCAGCCTGCGCGCCCCGGAGCCACAAGATGCAGGTGCCCAGCACTGCGTGCTTTACAACGCCATGAACGAAGCGGTGGCTTGCGGGAGACTTTCACCTGGCCCGCAAGCGCAGGTCGATGGCCTATTCGTCAGCCCTTTGCTGCGTGGCGCCGGGTGGTCGCATGGGGTGCGCCAACACCTAATTCCAGCAAATGTCTAAATGAGCCGCCACGGCCTAAATATCTTCAAGCAGAGGGTAGGGCAGCGCCAGTAGTTGCAAAGCAGCACCGGTCTGCCCGCCTGCGTGTAGCCCCCCGCTGTCTGCTGCCTGGGTTTGCAGGCTGGCGATGCACAGCCAACGGCCATCGGGGGCGTAGGCGACTTGCACTACGGTGCCGCAGGCCTGTTCGGCATCCAATGCTGAAAACACCTCCTGGCCAGCTGCCATAACCGTGCTCGCCCCCTGTGGCCATGCATCCACTGTGCGCAAGATATAAGCGCGCCGTTTGAGCGTGCCGCGAAACTGGCTGCGCGCCACGACTTCCTGGCCGGGGTAACACCCTTTTTTAAAGTTCACGCCGCCCACGGATTCGTAGTTCAGCATTTGCGGCACAAACGCTTCGAACACCGGCGCGCTGACAGTCGCAATGCCAGACATCACTTCGCCCAAAGCCCAGTCGTCTGCGGAGCAAGGCGGCGCATGTGCTGGCATGCTGTTGGCGGCGCCTATCCAAAGTTGGCGCTGGGTTTGTTGGGCGGGGTACAACTCGATGACATGCGCGCCATCGACTTGTGCAGCGGTCCAGGCAGCGCTGTCCGCCAAGGCAATACAGGCAGATCCCATTAAGCCCCAAAGCGCGTAGTCTGCGCTGGCGTCGTGCAGCTTGACTTTGGCGCGCAACACAAACATGGACAGGCGCTTGAGTGTGGTGGCCAGCAGGTCGCGGCTGCAAACCAGCAGCAATTGTTCGCCCTGGCCTTGCACGCCGATAAAGCTGGCCTGCATGCGGCCCTTGCCGCTGCAAAAGGCCGCCAGGCGGGCGTGCTGCGTGTCCAATAGCAAAAAGTCGTTGGTTAGTTGGTTATGGATAAAACTGGCGGCGTCCGGGCCGTTCAGGGCGATGATGCCTAAGTGGTCTAGAGGCGCGGCGCCCGAGGGTAGGGCGTAATCAGGTGAGGGCAGCGCAGCGGGCTGGATAGGGGCGGATGGGGCAGACAACATAGGCGCAATTATGCGTGTCACCCCCTTACCCGCGCACCTCGGCGGGCTATGGCCTGCCTAGTGCGCCCTTGTCCTGACCCGTGGACGAAGCCCTAGTCCACGATTAAGCTACAACGCGCCTTGATCTTTAGAAACGCTGCGCGCTCATTGCACAACTTGACCGCCAGCCGCGCGCCCTGCGCCGATGAGCGCACATAAATAGAGCAGCTCAAGGCCATTTTCATGCCATCGGTGCGGCTGTCAAAACCGGCGGCGCAGTGGCCGTACTGGCCCAGATTGGGCTGCTCGCGCGCATACAGCTCTTGCAAGGAGCCAGGCAATTGCGATGGTGAAGTGGTGGGAAATTCCTCGGCGCTCGCAACCATGGCCAGGGCCGCGAAGACCAGGCACGCGCTCGCAATGACGCCTTTCGGGCGACGCAGGCCTTGCCAGAACAGACCGAGTAGGGGTGTGGGTTGCATAAGTTGCATAGGGCGATCCAATTCGACTAAGGCCCCAGTCCGATAGGCGCCGGAGCGTGCATAGTAATGCGGGTGAACAAACGGTCATACAAAGGCTCGCGCGGGTATTTGCCAGTGAGCGGATTGCCTTGCACTGAAAATGCAGTGTTGAGTGCCTTCCAATCACCATCGTCCAATACACGCAAGGCCTGGGCGAGCACCACGTTTTCTTCCAGCTGCATGTGCTGCAGGTAAAAATCTACATAGGCTTTGAGCGCCAATTCAAAGCGCTCCCGCCGCGAATCGCCCAATAATTCCCAAGCCAAAAGTAAGTGCTGCATCTCGCGCACTTTAGACTCGGCCATGGCATGCTCGTGGTTGAGTTGGCCCACCACTTCGCGCGCTGCAATAGAGCGCGCTGCCACCGTGGGGAACAGCAATTCACTTTCCTTGGTGTGGTGCAGACGCTCGGGAAACTCGTCCATGTAAAACAACATGGCGCGCATCACGTCAAAGAAACGCTCGGGCTGGTCTTGTGGCCCGCGCTGCACCATCATCAAGCTGGAGCGCAACATGGCCGCGAGGGAGGCATGCTCTTCGTGAATGATGCGGACGCTTGAATGCGCAGGTTTGGCTTGGGCTTCAGACATGCGCCGCACTGTCGCATGCTTGGCGCCCATTGCGCTTGACCTAAGTCAAACGCTGGCTTTCAACCGCAACTGCCAAGCCAGCCGCAGGCGCCGCAGTGTTCACAGCCGTCTTTTTTGATGACTGCACGGGCGCCGCATTCCGGGCATTTTTTGCCGCCTAAAGGGTGCGGGCTCAGGCCTGCATCTATTTCATACGCGCTTTTGTCCTGCGTCTGTCCGCTTAGGCGCATCGCAATAATGTTTTCGATGGCAAAGGCGATGGCCGCAACTTCCGAGTCGTGCCACAGCGGCACCTGAACGCCATCCTCGCGCGCAAAGCTGCCAAGGCGCACCGGTCCGCGGTCCCAGGCTACTTTGCGCATATCGCCTAAGGCGCGCTGCAAAAACCCGCCGCGCGCTGCCAATGAAAGCAGGCGCATGCTCGAAGTCATCCATTGCTGCGATTCACCGCTTTGGCCCACGGGCATAAAAAACTCTATCGCCCGGTCTACGATGCCTTGCGGCCCGCTCACGGGCAAAAACGACACGACCAGGTACAAAGTTTTGTGGCCTTCTTGTGTCCAGTATTCAATTTTTTCTGCGACTGCAGACAGCGCCCCTTTGGGCCGGCTTTCGATGACGCTACGCATGGGGTCGGCATTGCTGTGAGGCAATGTGCTGGCGGCCTGTGGCGTACTTTGCGGCACATCCAGCACCGAGCCCAAAATCGCATTCGGGCGATAGGTCGCCAAGCCCTTTAAGCCCGCGCGCCAGGCTTGCAAATACAAGTCGCGAAACTGCGCAAACGGGTAGTCCACCGGTACGTTCACGGTTTTAGAAATCGCCGTGTCGATATAGGGCTGTACCGCTTGCATCATGGCGATATGGTCATGTGCGGCCATCTCCAGCGCTGACACAAAGTAGTCCGGCAGATGACCCACGTCGCCGCCAAGATGGCCGTAAAGCCGCCAGGCGTGGTCCTCTACCGCATAGTCCAGCGTACTGCCGTCGGCCAAGCGTTTTTTACGCCGATACATCCAGGAAAACGAGGGCTCTATCCCGTTGGACGCATTGTCCGCAAAGGCCAGGCTGACGGTACCTGTGGGCGCAATCGAGAGCAGATGGCTATTGCGCAAACCATGGGTACGGATCGCTTCTTGCAAGTGCAGCGGCAGACGGCTGGCGAAGTTGCCTTCTTGAAAATACTGGTCTGCATCGAAAAGTTCAAACGGTCCACGTTCTGCCGCTAGTGCGATGGACGCGGCATACGCGGCATCGCGCATCTGGCGCGCAATCTCGGCGGCCATGGCCCTGCCGGCATCGCTGTCATAGCGAAGGCACAGCATGGCTAGCGCATTACCCAGGCCGGTAAAGCCCACGCCAATACGACGCTTGGCCATGCCCTCGGCCTGTTGCTGGGGCAGGGGCCAAAACGTGAGGTCCAACACATTGTCTAAAGCGCGCACCTGAAGGGCCACGGCTTGGGTAAAAGCCTCGAAATCAAAAGCGGGGGTGCCAGTAAATCCAAAAGGATTACGCACAAAACGCGGCAATATCACCGGCCCCAAGTCACAACACCCATAGGGTGGCAGCGGTTGCTCACCGCAGGGGTTAGTGGCGCAAATAGTCTCTATGGCGCGCAAATTGTTGTCGCGCGCAATCGTGTCTAAAAATAAGATGCCGGGCTCGGCGTAGTCGTAGGCCGATTGCATCACGCTGTCCCACAACTCCTGCGCCGCAAGCGAGGCATAAACCCACAAGCCATCGTCACGCTGGTAAGCGCCGTGTGCAAACAGTTCGTCACCCGGCTTGGCCGCATGCACCAATTCCCAACGCTGTTGCGATTGCAGGGCAGCGATGAATGCATCGCTCACTGCCACTGAGACGTTGAAATTATTCCAGCGCCCGGGTGTGCGTTTGGCGGCGATGAATTCCAGTACGTCCGGATGGTCGATGCGCAGCACCGCCATTTGCGCGCCGCGCCGAGCGCCGGCGCTCTCCACGGTGGCGCAGGATTGGTCGAACACATTGATATAGCTGCACGGCCCGGAGGCCAGCGAGCCCGTGCCTTTGACATAGGCGCCGCGTGGTCGGATGCGGGAAAAGTCATAACCCACGCCGCCGCCGCGCCGCATGGTTTCGGCCGATTCGCGCAAGGCTTCGTAAATGCCGGGGTAGCCTTGGCCGTCCATGCCTTGGATGCAATCGCCCACCGGCTGAACAAAGCAATTGATCAATGTTGATTCCAGGCCTGCACCGGCCGAGCTCATGATGCGACCTGCACCGATAGCGCCGTCCATCAGGTTGGCTAAGAACAAGGCGCTATAGTGTTCCTGCTCGCCGGGTGCTTCCACCGAAGCCAGGGCGCGGGCTACGCGCAGATAGACGTCTTGTACCGAGCTTTCACCAGCCTTCAGGTATTTTTCCTGCAAGACATCGATGCTGATACTTTGGGCTGGCAAGGCGCCGGGCGCCGCATCCAGACTGAACGCGCTCATACAAACTCCCTGCTAAAGGGCTGCGGCTCGATGGCGCCCAGCAGCCATTGCATTAACTCCGCCACCGAGCGGATTTGCTTACCGAAGGGCAATGCCCCGGCACCGCGAAAAAACAGGCCCTTTTGTGTATCGCCTTCAAACGCATGACCTAGTTGTTGGTCGATACAAAACTGGCCGATGCTGGCATCTCCATCGCGCAGGCCGCAATGGGCCAGACAGTCAAAAGACATATTGCATTTCTTTTTTTGGTGCGCTGCCGCTTGCAGTTTGGGCATGATGCGCAGGTATTTGTTTAGCCAGGGCGTGCGTACTGCCCGCGCGGGCAGGCCCGAGACGCTCATGAACTCCACAATATCTTTGGGCTGGGCATTGGCCAGTACGTGCTTAAAGGCATCGGCGGCGTCACACTCGCGCGTTACGGCAAATGCGGTGCCCAGTTGCACCGCCGATGCGCCTAAGCCTTGCAGGCGCAAGATGTCTTCCCGCGTGGAAATACCGCCTGCCGCAATGAGCGCAATCTTTCCTTCCAAGCCCGCGCTTTTGAAATATTCCAGCACCTGCGGAATCGCCACGTCAAAATCAAAGCGCCTGTCCTGCAAGTCAGACACCTTGGCCGCGCCCAAATGCCCGCCCGCTAGGCGCGGGTGTTCAATCACCACGGCATCAGGCAAACGGCCACGCTTTTCCCATTTGCGCACAACCAGTTGCACGCCGCGCGCATCCGACAAAATCGGGATCAAAGCGGTGCCTGGAAAGTCGCGCGCCATATCGGGCAAATCTAGCGGCAGACCGGCCCCCACCACCAGCGCGTCGGCGCCGCTCTCTAAGGCTTGTTGCACCAGGCCGCTGTATTGGCTTAGCGCCTTCATGATGTTGACCGCGATAGCGCCGCGCCCCCCCGATAACTGTTTGGCTCGGCGAATTTCCCGGTCCAGCCCTAGCAAATTGGCCGCTTCAATGCTTTGCCGCGCGTCGGGCTCTTTGTCCAAGTGACCAGTCTGCGCCATTAAGTCCGGGTGCAAGCGGCGCAAGTCCACTGAGGACACCGTACCTAGCGCGCCCATGGCCGCCACCGCACCGGCCAGGCCACCGGCTGAAATTCCCACCCCCATGCCGCCTTGCACCACGGGTATCAGCGAACGCCCGGCCAATTGCCAGTTCATCAAGCCCGACTGCCTGCCCAGGGCGGCCAAATCAGCCGCCACCCCATCCCCGCGCACACCACTTTCCATCATGTCTTTTTCCCACAGGACGAAAGCCCTTGGTCTGCAAGGCTAGTCCATCCCGGGCGTAAAACTGAGACGGCAATCCCCTATTTGCGTGATATGCGTAGGGCAGTTGATCCTGGTCAAGTTTTGAGGCCGCGGGCCATCCTTTATCATCGACTGATTCACCGTTTTGGGGCTTTTGCAGCGTGCGTTCTTCCTTGTCTAGTGGCCTTGGCGCCCTATTGCTGATGGTTTTGCTGGCGTGCGGCGCTGGGGCCTGGTGGCTTTGGGTGCCCAGCACCATGACGCAGCCGGTTGCAGAGGTCTCGATCGAGGCCGGCACCAGCCCCAAAGAAGTAGCCACCGCCGTAGCGCGCAGCGGCGTCCCGGTCAATGCCACCCTGCTTTACCTGTGGTTCCGGCTATCGGGCCAGTCGCGCCAAATTCGCGCGGGAAGCTATGAATGGAGCGGGCACGTCAGCCCCTGGCAGATTTTGCAAAAGCTGGTACGCGGCGATGAGTCTTCTGGCAGCGTCACGCTGGTCGAAGGCTGGAATATCCGTCAAGTACGCGAGGCCTTGCGTAAGGCCGATAACTTAAAGCCCGATACCGCGCAAATGAGCGACGCCCAATTCATGCAAGCCCTCGAACGCCCGGGCGTCCATCCGGAGGGGCGCTTTTTTCCAGACACTTATACCTATTCCAAAGGCTCCAGCGACACGGCGGTATTGCGCCGCGCCCTGCGCGCGATGGACAATCATCTAGCTGCTGCCTGGTCGCAGCGTAATCCGAAAATTCCGCTGCAAACGCCCGAGCAGGCCTTGATACTGGCCAGCATCATTGAAAAAGAAACCGGGCAGCGAAGCGATCAGCCTGAAATTTCGGCGGTCTTTCACAATCGATTGATCTTGGGAATGCGCTTGCAAACTGATCCGACGGTGATCTATGGCATGGGTACGCGCTTTGACGGCAATATACGCAGGTCGGACCTCAGTTCCGATACACCCTACAACACCTACACGCGCGACGGCTTGCCACCGACACCGATTTCTATGCCCGGTAAGGCTGCGCTGGTAGCGGCCTTGCATCCGGCACCGTCTAAAGCCCTGTATTTTGTGGCGCGTGGCGATGGCAGCAGCGAATTTAGCGCGACACTGGACGCACACAATCGCGCCGTCAATAAATACCAGCGCACACCTTAAGACCACGGTCCTTACTTATCAATGCAAAACAGCACAGGACTTTTTATCAGCTTTGAAGGCATCGACGGTGCAGGCAAGTCAACGCATATTGAGGCGGTGGCGCAGGCCTTCGAAGCGCAGGGCCGCAGTGTGACGCGTACCCGTGAACCGGGCGGTACGCCGCTGGCCGAAACCTTGCGGCAGTTAGTGCTGAACGACCCTATGGACGCTCTGACCGAGTCACTGCTGGTATTTGCCGCGCGGCGGGACCACATCCAGCGCGTGATCGCGCCGGCCTTGGCGCAGGGCAGGGTGGTGTTGTGCGATAGGTTTACCGACGCAACGTTTGCCTACCAAGGGGCGGGGCGGGGTTTTGACCTAGGGGTACTGCAAACGCTGGAGCAGTGGGTGCAGAGTAGTGGCGATAAAGCGTCTGCTCTGTTACAGCCCCAACTCACTATTTGGTTTGACCTGCCACCTACCGTCGCGGCTGCCCGCCTGGTCGAGGCGCGTGTGCCGGATAAATTTGAATCACAACCTTTAGCCTTTTTTGAGACAGTCGCCGGGGGATACGCGGCGCGCTTCGTACGGGAGCCGCAGCGCTTTGCACGCATCAACGCCAACCAAAGCCTGCACGCGGTGCGAGAGGATGTGATGGCGGCTTTGGCTGCAAAAGCTTTTTTAGTTGGAGCGCCCGGGGCATGAACGCAGAGACACCGGCCTGGATTGCCGACCAAACGCGCAGCCTCTTGGCGCAGCGCGGCCATGCCTGGCTGCTGTCAGGCCCAGCCGGGCTGGGGCAATATGCATTGGCACTGGGATTGGTCAAAGCTTGGCTTTGCGAGCAGCCGCACGCCAGTGGTGCTTGCGGCATGTGCGGCAGCTGCCACGCGATCGATGTGCGCACCCATGCCGACCTGTGCGTCTTAATGCCAGAGACTTGGATGCTGGAATTGGGTTGGCCGCTGGCGGAGAAAGCCCAGGCGGATTTGGACGATAAAAAGCGTAAACCCAGCAAAGAAATCCGGATCGAAGCCATGCGCGATGCAGTCGATTTTTCGCAGCGCACCAGTGCACGCGGTCGCGGTAAAGCGGTGCTGGTCTATCCAGCGGAAGATATGAATGGCTTTACCGCCAATGCCTTGCTGAAAACATTGGAAGAGCCACCGGGCGATGTCCGCTTTGTCCTGGCCAGTGAAGCAGCGCACCAGCTGCTGCCTACTATCCGCAGCCGCTGCCTAGTGCACACGATGGTTTGGCCCGACGCAATCGGCAGTCTGGCGTGGCTGGGCGCACAGGGTCTAGATCCCGCGCAGGCCGCCATTGCGCTCAGGGCGCAGGGTGGACGCCCCCAAGCCGCATTGCATTGGGCGCAATCGGGTCAAGACCCCGCCCATTGGGCAGCACTGCCCCAGGCGCTGACGCGCGGTGATCTGCAAGCCGTACGCGATTGGACGCCGCAGGAAGTGCTTGGCGCACAGCAACAACTCTGTCACGACCTGATGGCGCTGGCAGTGAACGGCAAACCCCGATTTTTTAGTGAAAAAGACTTGCGCCCCGGAGTACCACTGGCAGTGTTGTCACAATGGGGCAAGTCCTTGCAGGCGCAGCGGCGCACCATGGATCACCCATTTAACCCCGGATTGTTTATCGAAGCCCTCATGGCGCAGGCCCATACAGTGCTTACCCAAACCGGCTCTTAAACCTTGTAGCAAGACTATCAACATGTCAAATTCGTTTCCTTCAGGGCTGACCGATGCAAGTACGTGGTCAGAGTCTGCATTGTCCGCAGGCAGTACCAGGCCCGCAGTCTTGCAATTGCGCATGGATACACCGTTGGACTTGTACCAAGCCTACATATCGGTGTTTGCCGAAGGTGGTTTTTTCGTGCAAACCAGCCGCGATTACCAGTTGGGTGACGAGCTTTACGGTTTGCTAACCCTGCCGCACGAAACTAAACGCCACCCCCTGATCGGGCATGTTGCCTGGATTACACCAGCCAATTCACCAACGGGGCGTCCACAAGGCGTTGGCATTCGTTTCACCGCCGATGCGCGCGGCGAGACCTTGAAAAAGAAAATCGAAGCTGCTTTAGGGGCGCTGCTGGGTAGCAATCGCGCGAATTACACGGTTTGATGATGCTTTTTTCCCCGCATCGCGCCTACTAAGGCGAACATGCAATATGTTTACTGATTCGCACTGCCATCTGGCGTTTCCAGAGCTACGCAACCAGGTGCGGGAGATACGCGCGGCAATGGAGCAAGCGCAGGTAGAACGGGCCTTGTGTATTTGCACCACGCTGGAAGAATTTCCCCTAGTGCATAGCTTGGCCTTGGACTTCTCTAACTTTTGGGCTACCGCGGGTGTGCATCCGGATAATGAGGACGTGCAAGAGCCTAGCCTGCAAGACCTGCTCGCACTGGGAGCGATGCACAAAGTACTGGCTATTGGTGAGACGGGATTGGACTACTACCGGCTCAACGGGCGCAGCGTGGCGGATATGCATTGGCAGCGGGAGCGCTTCAGGGTCCACATACGCGCTGCGCGCGCTCTTTGCAAACCCCTAGTCATCCACACCCGCAGCGCCTCGAAAGATACCTTAGCTTTGCTGGACGAGGAGGGCGAAGATGGCTCATCGGGTAGCGCTGGAGGTGTTTTTCATTGCTTCACTGAAACCGCCGAGGTAGCCCGCGCCGCCTTGGAGCGCGGGTTTTATATCTCTTTTTCCGGTATCGTGACCTTCAAAACCGCCCAGGATTTGCGTGATATTGCGGCTTGGGTACCGCTAGAGCGCCTGCTGATTGAGACCGATAGTCCTTACCTGGCTCCCGTTCCGCACCGGGGAAAAACCAATAATCCCTCTTTTGTGCCTTTGGTGGCGCAGCAGATTGCGCAGGTTCGAGGCTGTAGCGTAGAGGAAGTAGGCAGGGCCAGTAGCGACAATTTTTTGCGATTGTTCAAGCCACAAATGCAGTCTCCGGCTTAAGTCAGCGCTTTTGATTTAGTTTATGTTTAACTTTAAGTATTTTATTTATCTTATTGTTTTTATTGCTAATTTTTCGGCAAATGCAGGGTCCTACGATGATTTTTTTCAAGCACTGAAAAACGACGAGCCCAAAATTGTCGCCAACGTGCTGGCGCGCGGTTTTGACCCGAATACCTTGAGTCTGGATGGCCAGTATCCGCTGGTTCTTGCGATCCGGCGCCCTTCGCCTGCGGTGCTAGATCTGCTGTTGCGGGCCAAAGGCTTGCGGGCCGAGGTGCGAACCATGAAGGATGAGAGCCCCTTGATGTTGGCCTCGATGGCGGGCATGGTGGAAATCTGTAAGCGCTTGATCGCGCTGGACGCTGACGTGAACAAAACCGGGTGGACGCCTTTGCATTACGCGGCGTCTGGGGGGCATGTCGAGGTTATCAAATTGCTACTAAAGCATTCGGCGTATATCGATGCCGAATCGCCCAACAAGACCACTCCATTGATGATGGCCGCCATGTACGGCAACCCCCAATCCGTTGAGCTTCTTCTTGAAGAAGGCGCCGATGCCAGTCTGAAGAACGATAAAGGTATGACTGCGCTAGATTTTGCCGATATTGCGGATAAGCAAGCCTCCGCGAAGCTTTTGGTGCGGCATATGATTTCCCGGCCGACTCTTTAGGCTGCACGTATGAATGTAGTTTTTACTTCATACGATGTATATTATGTAAACAAAAATAATGCAATGCAAGCACTAACTAAGTCGGCAACCAAAAACTGGACATGCCAGGCCCTATAAGTGGCCCCAGGCCATCAAAGCTTCCTGCCCTTGCAGCACCAGGTCCACTTTGGCGCCCACCGGAAGCAGCACCTTGGTCGGTACATGACCAAGGGGCAAATTGGTCACGATAGGTATCGACACTTGGCTGCGCAGCCATTGCACCACGGTATCGATTTTGAAGCCCTTGTCGTGCGGCACCAATTTGTAGTTGGTGAACTGGCCCAGCACCAATGCTTTTTGCTGCGCTAACACGCCACTGTGTAGCAACTGCGTCAACATGCGTTCCAGCCGGTATGGGTGTTCGCCCACATCTTCCAAAAACAAGACTCCGCCCCGCACTTTGGGGAAATACGGCGTACCAAGCAGCGACACCAGCACCGCCAAGTTGCCACCCCAGAGCTTGGCGCCATGAATTTCATGGTCCTGCAACGCCGCCTGACCGCGAGGCAAGCGCCAGCCAACGCCTTCGCCTTGGGCGAGTAGTAAATCGTCAAAACAAGCTTGCATGATCTCGTCAGGCTCCTCCTCGGAGCCGAAATCTTCGCCCACACAAGGGCCTTGCCAGGTAATGGCGCCGGTCTTGGCCATCAAGCCCAACTGCATAGCCGTGAAATCGCTCAGGCCCACAAACTGGGTACCTGATTCGATCGCTTGGGCCAGCGCTGCATAAGGCAAGTCAGCCAAGATACGCGTGAGCCCGTAGCCGCCGCGCGAAATCATCGCGACGCTGGCACCGCTGGCCGCCGCCCGCCCAATCGCCGCTAAGCGGGTTGAATCATCACCTGCAAAGCGCTGGTAGCTGGACAAGGCGTCAGCGTCGATTTCCACCTCGTGGCCCAAGGCCCGCAAGCGCTTCACCCCCCTTCGGAAAGCCACTTTATCGCGTACGGCGCTGGACGGGGAATAGATGTAAATATGGCTCATAGCTGGGTATTGGGCGCTGGCGGGCGCTTGGTTTAATGGCTAACTGTAAGGGCTTATTTGGGCTACGAACCAGCAGCTAAAAACGGATGGCCGCGAACCCTAAACCAAAGGTGGATCTGAAAAGAATTCGACAGCGGCTTGCGCAATCGCTTGCCCATGCTCTTGCACAAAATGCCCGGCCTCGGGCAGCAGCATCACGTGTTCACAGCCGCGAATATGGCTTTGCAGTTCGCGCATCACCGGCTCGCCAAGGACGGGGTCTTGCTGGCCGATGGCTAGAAAGCTGCGCCCGGCCCACTCGAGTTTCCAAAAATCGCGGGCTTGGCGGGAAATTGCCGCGCCTGGACTGTCTTCAAATTCGGGCACCATATTCGGGAAAACACGCAAGGCGGCGCGGTGACCTGAATCGAAGAAGGGCGCGTTATAAGCCTGCCACTCTGGCTCTGTCATATGGCTGTTGCCACGGGCAAAAAGCTTACCCACCTCAAATTCAGTATTTTTTGCGCACCAGGCGCGCCAAGCTAAAAAGCCATGGGACAGTGGCGCATCACCACAGGCCAGCAGCGTGTTCATGGCCAAAAGACCACCGTAGCGAAGCGGCGCCTCCATGGGCAAAGTCAAACCAAAAATGCCGCCCCAGTCCTGTACCACCAGAATTACATTTTTCAAGTCCAGGTGCTCCACGAACTCCAGTAATACCTGGCGGTGGAAATCAAACTGGTGGGCGCTGTCCTTTTTTGGCTTGTCGCTTTTGCCAAAACCGATCAGGTCCGGCGCGACGACGCGATGCCCTGCGCTGGTAAAGACCGGAATCATTTTGCGGTACAGGTAGCTCCAGGCGGGGTTGCCGTGCAGGCATAAATAGGTGAGCTGCGCGTCTTGGGGGCCTTCGTCCAGGTAATGCATACGCAAACCGTCCAAAGTCGGCAGGTCGCTCAGGTAATGGGGTTCCCACGGGTAATCCGGCACATTGGCGAAACGTGCTTCGGGGGTGCGCAGAGCGTCTTCACGCAAAGGACTGATATTGGCTCGCTTAGGCTTAAAAAAATCACGCAAGATGCCGGCGCACTCCTCTGCCATCAGTCCGCGCTGTATGCGGGTGTGGTGATTCAGTGCGCTGACAGCAAATATATCCAGCACCGAACCAGCGGCGCCCGCGCGTGCATCGCTTGCGCCGAAGACTACTTTTTGAAGCCTGGCATTGATGAGTGCGCCACTGCACATGGCGCAAGGTTCTAGCGTCACATAGAGGGTGCAATCCTCCAGGCGGTAATTGCCCATCGCCAGCGCCGCGGCGCGCAGCGCCACGACTTCAGCGTGGGCGGTCGGGTCGCTGTCGGCAATGCAGCGGTTGTGTCCACTGGCAATCAGGTGCCCCTGGTGTACCACTACCGCGCCGACCGGCACTTCCCCTGCATGTGCAGCCATTGCCGCCTGCTCTAACGCCAGGCGCATCCAATGCGCGTCCTCAGGCTGGGTGGTGGCCATTGGCAAAGCCCTATTGCGGCGTACCGGTGAAGCCCATTTTGCGCATCCAGGCCCCCAGCGCCTGGTCGTCGGGGCCACCCGCATCGTAAATTTCCAGCATACGCGCATGCGCTTCTGGACGATGCTGATTCACTTTAACTTTGCACTGCATACTCTTGATTTTTAACGAAAAAGCGACGATAGCGCCCAACATCTTTGTCGTGTAATCTTCGGGCAAACCGCGCCATTGGTCGGCATAGGCTGGCTCATGGTCAGCAATCAGTTGCTTGAGCAAAGCGTCTTTGGCATCGTGCCCCTCCAGCACGGTGGCCTCGACCACGCAATGCACCGCGACGTAATTCCAGGTAGGCACGCGCGCCAAGTCCGGATAGACCTTAGGCGACATGTACGCATGCGGCCCCATGAACGTCACCACCGCTTGGGGGCGCTGTTGCAGGTATTTCCAGTGCGGATTACCCCGGGCGCAATGCCCAAGTATTACGCCATGCTGAGCCCCCTGCCCCGGCTGCGCCTCCCAATGCACCGGCAAGTGCGTCACAAAAGGCAGGCCGGCATCGTCCGTAGAAATCAAGCTAGCAAACGGGTGCGCCTGCATGATGTCGATGGCGACTTGGGGGTCTTTGGGGTCGAATTGGGCGGGTAAATACATGCGGGACTTTCAGGATACGCTGCGCGCTTGCATTACGGTCTTGAGCAGACGCGCGTAATTTTCGCCTGCTAGCTTGCGGACCGTGTGCTCGGGCATATTACCCGCAAGCATCAGATTGACCACCTCGCGCATACCACTGTAAGTTGTCATCATCGTGGATGCGGGCGACAGGCCTTGCATATCGGTGCCGAAAGCCACATGGTCTTCGCCGATCAGGGCCACCGCGTCGCCCAATGCCGCCACATAGGTCCGCGGATCGTCAAAATTGAAACGACTGGGCCAGATGCCCACTACGCCACCGCGCTGGGCGAGCGCCTTGGCGTTGGCCAGGCTGATGCTCATGACATGGTTGCTCCGACTTCTCCAGTCGGTCGCCTGCCGCGTGATGGCGCTGTGCGACCAAAGCATGGGCTGCAGCGACACCTCCAAGGACTGCGCTACTGCTTGGTCAGTAGCATGGGCCAAATCAACCAAAATACCCAAAGCATTGCAACGGCGGATGACCTCTTGCCCTAGTTCACTTAAACCACCCAACTTGGGCGCTTCAGTTCGGATATCGAGCAAATCACCTTCCACAAAATGGCCTAAGCCAATTTGCCTTACCCCTTGTGCGTACACCACATCCAAGTGCTGCGGATCGCCACCCAGGTATTGCGCGCCCTCGGTCGACAGCACAATATGTAATTGCCCTTGCAGTGCCTTATCTATGTCATCCGCGTTTAGTGCCAGTTGCAAATTTTCTGCTTTGATGCGCCGTTGCATACCTTTGAGCATGCGATTAAACGCGTCTCGGAATTGTTCTGGGTTCGCCTTGAAATTAACCTGTATGCCCCCGTTGGGCATACGTTGGATAAAGGGTCCGTCAGCCACCAGCGCCCAAGACAGCAGGCTGACCCCCGACTGTGTTAATTCACAACGCAGACAGCTGCTGTCGTTAACGCGCATTGCCGAGTGGGAGTGGGTATCTGAAATCCACAATTCACCTGGCAAAGCGGTTGAAGAGGCCAGCGCCGCTACGGGCGCACCCAGCCAACGCAGGGCGTCGCGCCGTCCGATGGGATTAGGCTTTTCTTTGCCCCGCAAACTGAATACAGACATTACTCCCACTCAATAGTGGCAGGCGGCTTACTAGAAACATCGTAGGTCACGCGGTTAATCCCACGCACTTCATTAATGATGCGACCGGATACTTTTTTCAGCAGCGCGTAAGGCAATTCAGCCCAATCGGCAGTCATGAAGTCGGTCGTTTGTACTGCGCGCAGCGCCACCACGTAGTCATAGGTGCGGCCATCGCCCATCACGCCCACGCTTTTCACCGGCAGAAATACAGCAAAGGCCTGGCTGGTCAGTTCGTACCAGTTTTTACCGCTGTCGTCATCGCGGAAATTGCGTAATTCTTCGATGAAGATGGCATCGGCGCGGCGCAGCAGGTCTGCATATTCTTTTTTCACTTCGCCCAAAATGCGCACGCCCAGGCCTGGGCCGGGGAACGGGTGGCGATAGACCATGGAGGCAGGCAAGCCCAGCGCCACGCCCAGTTCACGCACTTCGTCTTTGAATAAATCACGCAAGGGCTCGAGCAATTTCAAGCCTAATTGCTCGGGAAGCCCGCCCACGTTGTGGTGGCTTTTGATCGTGACCGCTTTTTTGCTTTTGGCGCCGCCTGACTCGATCACGTCCGGGTAAATCGTGCCTTGCGCCAGAAAGGTCGCGCCTTTCACGACGGTGCCAGCAGCGCCCTGCCCGGCTTTGAGTTTGGCGGCTTCGGCCTTAAAAACATCCACAAACAAGCCACCAATAATCTTGCGCTTGGCTTCCGGCTCAGTAACGCCAGCTAATTTTCCCAGGAACAAATCTGCCGCGTCTACTCGGATGACCTTGGCGTGCAGCTTGCCTTCAAACATCTCCATCACTGCGTCACCTTCGTTCAGGCGTAAGAGTCCATGGTCGACGAACACGCAAGTGAGTTGATCGCCAATGGCGCGGTGAATCAAGGCGGCAGCCACCGAGGAATCAACCCCGCCGGACAGGCCCAAAATCACTTCTTCCGAACCCACCTGGGCCCGGATTTTCTGGACCGCTTCAGAGACGTAATCACCCATGATCCAGTCCGCCTTGGTGCCGCAGATGTCGAGCACAAAGCGCTCCAAAATCGCGGCGCCGCGCTTGGTGTGGGTGACTTCAGGGTGAAATTGCACACCGTAAAAGCGCCTCTCTTCATCGGCCATGCCGGCTATCGGGCAGCTATCAGTGCTGGCCATCAGCTTGAAGCCATGGGGCAAATCCGTCACCTTATCGCCATGGCTCATCCAGACTTGCAGCATGCCCTGACCCATAGAGGTCGCGTAGTCCTGTATGCCTTCTAGTAAAGCGGTGTGACCATGGGCCCGCACATCAGCATGGCCAAATTCGCGCATAGTGCCGCCTTGCACCCGCCCGCCCAGTTGCTGGGCCATGGTTTGCATGCCATAGCAGATACCCAGCACGGGAAGACCCAGTTCAAACACGGCCTGCGGCGCTTTGTCCGTGTCCTCCTCGTACGCGCTGGCGTGGCTGCCCGAAAGAATGATGCCTTTCAAATTGCCATCGCGCGCATAGGCGCGCAGCCAATCCTCACTGACATCGCAAGGATGTACCTCGCAAAAAACATGCGCCTCGCGCACGCGCCGGGCAATTAATTGGGTAACTTGCGAACCGAAGTCCAGTATTAATATTTTTTGGTGCGACATCGGGTCAATGGCGGGCTTCAATCCGCGCGGTAATTAGGCGCTTCTTTGGTGATTTGCACGTCGTGCACATGGCTTTCGCGGATACCGGCGGTGGTGATTTCGACAAACTCGGCCTTGCTTTGCATGTCTGCAATCGTGGCGCATCCGCAGTAACCCATGCTGGCCCGTAAGCCGCCTGACATTTGAAACACGATGGAAACCATGGAGCCTTTGTAGGGCACACGGCCTTCAATCCCTTCGGGTACGAGCTTGTCTGCATTGGGGTTGCCGGTGCTGGACTCTTGAAAGTAACGATCTGCGCTGCCTTGTTGCATAGCGCCAATGCTGCCCATGCCACGGTAGCTTTTGTAGCTGCGTCCCTGGTAGAGCACGATTTCGCCCGGCGCCTCTTCGGTACCGGCAAACATGCCGCCCATCATCACCGAGCTTGCACCCGCGGCAATCGCTTTGGCAATATCCCCGCTATAACGTACACCGCCATCGGCGATTAAAGGCACACCGGTGCCGCGCAAAGCAGTTGCCACACTATCGATCGCCATGATCTGGGGCACGCCAACGCCGGCCACGATGCGCGTGGTGCAAATCGACCCTGGTCCAATGCCGACCTTGACGGCATCCGCACCCGCTTGCACCAAAGCCAAGGCCGCTGCGCCGGTGGCGATATTGCCGCCAACGACATCGACCTGCGGGTAGTTTTGTTTGACCCAGCGCACGCGCTCGATTACGCCTTTGCTATGCCCGTGTGCGGTATCGACCACGATGGCATCTACGCCGGCGCGAACCAGCGCTTCTACGCGCTCCTCGGTACCCTCGCCCACGCCTACCGCAGCGGCTACGCGCAATTTGCCGAAGGCATCGCGCGCGGCATTGGGAAAGCTGGTTTGCTTGGTAATGTCTTTGACGGTAATTAGGCCCTTAAGTTCAAAGGCTTCGTTAACCACCAACAGACGCTCCAGTCGGTGTTTGTTTAGCAGCGCTTTGGCTTCTTCCAGCGTAGTGCCATCTGGCACAGTAACCAAACGCTCGCGCGGCGTCATGATGTCGCTTACGCGTTGGTCATAACGGGTTTCAAAGCGCAGGTCACGACCGGTGACGATACCAACCACCTTACCGCCATCGCACACTGGAAAGCCCGATACGCCTAATTGATCTGACAAAGCGATCACCTCGCGCACCGTGAAATGCGGGGTAATAACCACCGGATCGCGCAACACACCAGACTCATAGCGCTTGACTTTGGCAACCTGGGCCGCTTGTTCGGCCACCGTCAGGTTTTTGTGGACCACTCCGATACCGCCTTCTTGGGCGATCGCAATGGCCAGACGCGCTTCGGTCACCGTGTCCATAGCAGCGGACACCAGGGGCAGGTTGAGGGCAATATTGCGGGAAAAATGGGAGGCGAGAGAGGTGTCCTTGGGAAGGACCTGGGAGTACGCTGGCACCAACAACACATCGTCGAAGGTGAGCGCTTTGCCGAGAAGGCGCATGTCAAAGCTCCAAAAAATCGATTGTACCCGTGGGCTAAAGCATGGCTCGGCAGACCCCCTAAGCGCGCGAAGCTAGTAACCTGCTTTGGCTCCAGGACGTTTTTTGGCGAATAAGCCGGCGCTCTTAGCACCCTGGCGCACGAAGCGCTCGCGCCGAGCCACTTTGGGGTCCACCCGCAAAGGGCGGTAAAACTCGATACGCTCGCCCGACATAAGTACGCGGTCTTTCGGGCATCGAAGGCCCCAAATACCCACTTCTAGCGCCGTTAGTGTGGCGAGCGGTAGGCCCAGTGCCAGGGCCAGCGCGGGCAGGGCCTGACCCAGTTCGCAGCCTGCGGGCAGCTGCACCGGGTGTTGTTGCACCACACGGGGGCCGGGGGAATAGAGCACATCGACAGTGATCGACTCCACCATCGCATTCGCGCTAGCCACAGCGGACTTAGGCATCGCCATAGACTTGCTGCGCGCGTTTGACAAAGGCTTCCACCAGCGTGGCGGCGATCTTGTCAAATACTGGCCCAACCACGGCGCCCAAGGTGGCGCTGGAAAAACCGTAGTGCAATGAAAGCTCTACTTTGCTGGCTTGCTGTGAACCATCACCCACCGGCAAAAAAAGCCATTGCCCATCCAAATTGGAAAAAGGGCCTTTGAGCAATTGCATATCTACTTGGCTGGGTGCGGTGTGGGTGTTGCGGGTGGTGAAACTTTGGTGGATGCCGCCAAAGGCGATGCCCACTTCGGCCGTCATGCCGGTATCGTCCTGCTGCAACACCTGGGCTTTATCGCACCAGGGCAGGAACTGCGGATAGCGCGCCACGTCCGTGACCAGGGCGTACATTTGCGCTGGGCTGTACCACAGCAGGACAGACTTGTGAACGGTTTTCATAGAATGGGGCTTGCGCGCGGATTGTAGTAAAGCCCTTAGGGCCTACGACCTAG
The DNA here is from genome assembly GCA_947478935.1 of Comamonadaceae bacterium. Classification (GTDB taxonomy): domain Bacteria; phylum Pseudomonadota; class Gammaproteobacteria; order Burkholderiales; family Burkholderiaceae_C; genus Allorhodoferax. The sequence continues at coordinate 5,082 of CANJXV010000006.1, read as the reverse complement.
CTCCGCCGCCCCCTCCTCCCGAGCGCCATGGCCAAAAAACCCGATACATCCGCCCGCATTGCCGACAACAAAAAGGCGGCTTTCGACTATTTCTTCGAGGAGCGCTTTGAAGCAGGGCTAGTGCTCGAAGGCTGGGAAGTCAAGTCTTTGCGCGAAGGCAAAGTACAGCTTACCGACGGGTATGTGGTGGTACGCAATGGCGAGATTTTCATCATCGGCCTGCAAATTCATCCGCTCAATACCGCGTCCACCCATATCAGCCCGGACAAAGTGCGCACCCGCAAATTGCTGATGCATAAGGCAGAAATTAAGCGCCTGATTGGCAAAGTGGACCAAAAAGGCTATACCTTAGTGCCTATCAATTTGCATTGGAAAGCCGGGAAGATCAAGTGCGACATTGCATTAGCCAAAGGCAAGGCCGAGCACGATAAGCGCGACACCATCAAAGACCGCGAAGGCAAACGCGAAGTCGAGCGGGCGATGAAGGTGCACCACCGATAGTGGCTTGCTGGGGATCGCCGCTATGACCGATTTATCTCGGAAGAAGCGGCCCAAGGCAACGCAGCGGTGCGGGCATTCATCCAGCCTTTCGGCGCTACACCAAGTCTTTTAGCGGATGCGCAAAAACCGGCCAAGGGCTTTCGAAAAAAGGCGCCACCAAATCGGGCGTCACATCGTCCACCCGCGCAGGATTCCATTGCGGGTTTTGGTCTTTGTCGATCACCAGCGCGCGTATGCCTTCTACCGTGTCGGTGGTAGCCCCACTGCGGCCCAGGTGCGTGCTGTGAAAGCAATGACGCACCATATCGCGCTCCATACGCAAGTCCTCGGCTAATGACATCGTACGCGCTCGGCGCACATGCTCGAGTGCGACATGCAGCATCAGCGGCGAGCGCTTGCGCAAACCCGCCGCGGTTTCCTGTGCCCATGGGTCCGGATCGGCATCCAGGGACTGAAAGATATCGCGCACCGTGGCATGCGAGAAATGGCGGTTTATGAGGCCCCAGGCGTGCATATCGGGATACGCCGGTCCAGTTTTCGCGGCAACGGTATGGGCTTGCAGCCAAGCGTCTAAGGCGTGGGCCTTGGACCAGTTCAATGCTAACAAGGCATTCCAGGCATCGATTTGGTATGCGGCCTCGATATGCCGATCAGCCAGGTCCAGGGCGATGGCCTGGTGGGCATCAATATGCTGACCGGTCAGCGCCAACCACTCACCTGCCGAGCCAGGGCAGCGGCTGAGGAAATAGCCGCCGCCGACATCGGCAAACAAGCCAATTAAAGTTTCGGGCATGGCCATTTTGATGCGCTGCGTTACAAGGCGGTGGGTCGCGCCCTGGCACAAGCCCATGCCACCGCCAAACACAATGCCATCTAAAAACGCAATCAAGGGCTTGCCCAGATGGTGCGTCAGGTAGTTGAGTGCATATTCTTCGGTGAAGAAGTCTTCCAATTGCGGCGTGCCTGCCAACGCCACTTCGTGAAAAAAGCGTATATCGCCCCCGGCGCAAAAGTTGCCGAAGGGCCCGTTTTTGTCACTGCCGCGCATGGCGATGGCGTGGATGGACGGATCATCCTTCCAGCGGCGCAAAGCACCCGATATGCCGCGCACCATACCCAGGCTTAATGCGTTCATCGCCTTGGGGCGCGACAGCGTGATCATGCCCACGCCGCCACGTTCTTCCATCAAAAGAAATTCAGACATCGCTTGGCTCCAAATTCCTTAGCGCGTTTAAGCGCCGCGGCTGGCTTTCTTACGCTCATGCTCTTTCAAAAAGCGCTTGCGCAGACGCACGCTTTTGGGCGTGATTTCAACCAGTTCATCGTCCTCTATGAACTCGACGCCATACTCCAAATTCAGATCAATCGGTGGGGTGATTTTGATCGCATCTTCTTTGCCAGACACTCGGAAGTTGGTTAACTGCTTGGTCCGCGTGGCGTTGACCACTAGGTCGTTATCGCGGTTGTGGATGCCCACAATCATTCCTTCATAGACCGGATCGTTGGCGCGCACAAACATACGACCTCGGTCGTCCAGCTTGCCCAAGGCATAAGTGAAAATTTCACCGTCATCCATGGAAATCAAAACACCGTTCTTACGACCACCGATATCGCCTTTGTGGGCTTCATAGCTGTCGAAAATATTCGAAATTAAGCCCGAGCCACGGGTCAGATTCATGAACTCATTGGTAAAGCCGATCAGGCCACGCGCTGGAATGCGGTATTCCAAACGCACGCGTCCGCGTCCATCCGGCTCCATGTTCACCAACTCGCCCTTACGCTCGCCCAGCGCTTGCATCACGCCGCCCTGGTGTTGCTCTTCGATATCGGCCGTAACCAACTCGATGGGTTCGAGGCGCTCGCCGTCCACATCCCGAAATACCACGCGCGGCTTGGAGACGGCCATCTCATAGCCTTCGCGGCGCATGTTTTCCAAGAGAATGGTCAGGTGCAATTCTCCCCGTCCGGCGACTTCAAAAATACCTTCTTCATCGGTTTCTTTCACGCGCAGCGCCACATTGTGTTGCAGCTCTTTTTGCAGGCGGTCCCAGAGTTGGCGGCTGGTGACGTATTTGCCTTCCCGCCCGGCCAGTGGCGAGGTGTTGACACAAAAATTCATGATCAATGTTGGCTCATCAATTTTGAGCATAGGCAGCGGCGCGGGGCGCAGCGGATCGGTTACGGTCACGCCAATACCAATATCTGCGATGCCATTAATCAACACAATTTCGCCGGGGCCGGCTTCGGTCACCTGCACGCGGTCCAGTCCCTGGAAGGTTAGTACTTGGTTGACACGGCCTTTGACCACTGGGCCGTCTTCGCCGGACATGACCAACACATCTTGCCCGGTTTTGATGGTACCCGCGCTGATACGGCCTACGCCGATACGGCCCACAAAGGTAGAAAAGTCAAGCGCCGAAATTTGCAGTTGCAAGGCGGCTTCGGGATCTCCATCCTGTGGCGGTACATGGCTCAAGATGGTGTTGAACAAGGCGGACATATCCGGGCCCCACTGCTCACCGGCAGCGCCCTGCTCCATCGAGGTCCAACCGTTAATGCCTGATGCGAAGACCACTGGAAAATCCAGTTGCTCATCGGTTGCACCAAGCTTGTCAAACAAATCGAAAGCGGCGTTGACCACCATGTCCGGGTTTGAGCCGGGCTTGTCCACTTTGTTCACCACGACGATGGGCTTGAGCCCCAGGGCTAGCGCCTTCTTAGTCACAAAACGGGTTTGCGGCATCGGGCCTTCTTGAGCGTCAATCAGCAGCACCACACCATCAACCATGGACAGTGCGCGCTCCACTTCGCCGCCGAAGTCGGCGTGTCCAGGAGTATCGACGATATTGATGTGGGTGCCTTCCCAGCTTACGGCGCAATTCTTTGCCAAGATGGTGATGCCGCGTTCGCGTTCGATGGCGTTGTTGTCCATCACCGTGTCCACCACTTTTTCATGGTCTGCAAAAGTGCCGGATTGGCGCAACAACTGGTCCACCATCGTGGTTTTGCCGTGGTCAACGTGCGCAATGATCGCGATGTTGCGGATTTGTTTACTGCTCATGGTTATCTTTCTTTCTACAAACTCAAAAACACAAAAATCAAATAGCCCGGGCCGCTTGCTCGCGCACTTGCGCAATATCCAGCGGACTGAGCAATCGGGTGGGAATCAACTCGCCGGCCTTTACATGCCCTGTACCTAGCAAGTCCCGAGGTTGGTCGGCATACACCACTACCTGCTCCGAGTCCATCCAGTTGCCACGACGGCGTAGGCCGCTTAAAAAACGTCCTGCATTGTCCGCATCCAATGTGATGGGCGCATGACCGGGTAATAAACTGTCCACGCTTTGCAAGCACGCCATGCGCTGCGCCATGTCCATGGCTTCAAGCGCTTGCAGTTCCACGCAGGCGGCAATTTTGAAATCGCCAGTCTGTATGCGGCGCAAAGCCGTCAAATGAGCGCCGCAGCCCAAAGCTTCACCCATATCTTCTGCCAAGGTACGGATGTAAGTGCCCTTACTACAGGCCACTTCCATAGAAAGCGACGGCATCTCTGCCCCTGAGTCATCGGCCAGCAGCGTAATCGCATAAATCGTCACATGGCGCACCGCACGCTCCACTTCAATCCCGGCACGCGCGTATTCGTACAAAGCCTTGCCATCTTTTTTCAGCGCACTGTGCATAGGCGGTATCTGTTCTATCGGCCCGGTAAAGCGGGATAACACTTCGTTGATCAATTGAGGCGACACTGCAACATTGCGCGTTTGCACCACTTCGCCTTCCGCGTCGGCCGTCGTGGTGGTCACACCCAATCGCAATACGGCTTGGTACACCTTGTCCGCATCCAAATGCATTTGACTAAATTTCGTCGCCGCGCCAAAACACAAAGGTAAGACGCCAGTTGCCAAGGGGTCCAAAGTGCCCGTATGCCCCGCTTTTTCAGCGGCCAACAACCATTTGGCTTTTTGCAAAGCCTGGTTGCTGGACAGGCCCAGCGGCTTATCTAGTAAGAGCACCCCATGCACGGGGCGCCTTGCAACCCGTGCATGCGGCGCGTTCATGCTGTTTTAGTCTTCCTTGGCTCGCGAAGACACGGCCCGCGCAATCAGCGCGTTCATGTCCGCAGCTCGCTCGGTGGTGCGGTCAAAAATAAAGTGCAAAGTCGGGACGGTATGTATGTGCAGGCGCTTAAACAAACCGGCGCGCAAAAAACCTGCTGCCTGATTCAGGCCCTCTGCGCACTGCGCCGTATCGCCCACCAGCAAGCTGAAATACACCTTGGCATGCGCATAGTCGGGCGTGACTTCCACCGACTGAATCGTCACCATACCCACGCGCGGATCTTTGAGTTCGCGCGCAATCAGCTCGGTCAGATCGCGCTGGATCTGATCGGCCACGCGAAAACCGCGGTTGGGGGTGGAGGACTTTTTGCGCATGCAAGGTGAACGCTCAGATAGTGCGCGCGATTTCCTTGATCTCGAAGAACTCCAACTGGTCGCCCACGGCGATGTCGTTGTAGTTCTTGAGCTTGATACCGCACTCAAAGCCTTCTTTCACTTCGCGCACGTCGTCTTTCATGCGCTT
>CANJXV010000005.1 GCA_947478935.1 Comamonadaceae bacterium | reverse complement strand
GTGCGGATCATTACCAAGTCGGTCATCCGGCTGATCACTTTGGCGCTGTCTTCAATGGGCTCGGCGCGCCCAAGTTGGCTGTCGCCCGTGGTTAGGTGCACCACGCTGCCGCCCAGCTGGTACATGCCCGCTTCAAAGCTTACACGCGTGCGGGTGGAAGCTTTCTCAAAAATCATGGCCAGCGTGCGGTCCACCAGCGTGTGGTGTTTTTCATAGGCCTTGAATTTTTTCTTGATCAGCGCCGCGCGCGCAAACACATAAGCGTATTCGTCGGCGCTGAAGTCTTTAAATTGCAGGTAATGTTGCATGAGGGGTTGCCAAATAAATAAGCCAAGCGGGCGCAAAAGCTAGCGCGATCAGGCAGTCAAAAACGCGCTAATCAAGGGGCACAAAATCGCAGCGATCTGCTCGGCCTGTGCCGCTGTCAAAATCAGCGAGGGCACCAGGCGCACCACGCAATCGGCGGTCACGCTAATCAACAGCCCTTTGTCGGCCGCTTGTTGCGTCAGCGGGCCGCAGGGCTTGGACAACTCGATGCCCAACATCAAGCCCTGGCCGCGGATTTCTTTGACCATGCCCGTTGCCAATTCTTGTGCCAATCCCTTAGTCAGCGCAGCTTTTAGTTGCTCGCCCACGCGCTCGGCATGGGCCAGCAGGCCGTCGCGCTCCATGACGCGAATGGTCTCCACCCCGGCGCGCATGGCCAGCGGATTGCCTCCAAAAGTGCTGCCATGGTTGCCCACGCCCAGTACCTTGGCCGCGCGCGGCCCGGCTACTATGGCGCCTACCGGCACGCCCGAACCCAGGCCTTTGGCCAGCGGCATCACATCAGGCACGATACCGGCCCATTGGTGTGCAAACCACTTGCCGGTGCGCCCCATACCGCATTGCACTTCATCAATCATCAGCAACCAATCGCGCGCATCGCACAGAGCGCGTAAATCGCGCAAATAGTCCATGTGCAAAGGGTTGACGCCGCCTTCACCCTGAATCGCCTCCACAAACACTGCCACGACGTCGTTGTTACCCTGGGTCGCTGCTTTCAAGGCGTCAATATTATTCAAGGGCACGCGGATAAATCCTTCCACCAGTGGGCCGAAACCGGCTTGCACTTTCGGGTTGCCGGTAGCGCTGAGGGTGGCAATACTGCGGCCATGAAAGGCTTTGTCATAGACCACGACTTGTGGCTTGTCTATGCCTTTGTCATGCCCAAATTTGCGCGCCAGTTTCAACGCCGCTTCGTTGGCCTCCAAACCGCTGGAACAGAAAAACACGTTCTCCATGCCCGATAGCTCCACCAGCTTGGCCGCCAGCGCTTCCTGCAAGGGCACATGGTAGTAATTGGACGTGTGAATCAGCTTGGTCACCTGGTCTTGCAAAGCGGCTACCAGGTCCGGATGGTTGTGGCCCAAGGTGTTGACAGCAATGCCGCCCAGCGCGTCTAGGTACTCGCGTCCTTCGGTATCCCAAACCTTGCAGCCCTGGCCGTGGGATAGGGCCAAGGGCAAACGGCCGTAGGTGGTCATTACATGCGGGGACGCGGCGACTGAAGGGGAGGCGGGGGCGGTCATGGGCTCACTCCGGGGAAAAATGCAAAAGCGCGGGGCTACAAAGCAATCAGCCCAACGCTAGTTGGGCCGCTGAACCCGGATTTTAGAGTCTGCGCCTTTTGGCAGGACAGGCCTGCAATTGTTCATATTGTGTAACTTCATCCGCTAAGGCAACAGGTAAACTGTGTTGTGCGGTGCAACATGCCCGCGATCCGCAGGAATGCAAACCTGTCGCATGCCACCCTCACAGCGCCCACTCCCAAGCACATGGCTACCACCCTCGCCAAAGAAATCTACATCCTGGGCCTGACCCGTCAGGGCAGGGCATTTCGCCCCAGCGACTGGGCCGAGCGATTGGCCGGCGTTATGAGCCAGTTCCGGCCCGGTGGCCCCCAGCCGGGCAGCCATTTGGGCTATTCCCCTTGGTGTATTCCGACCAGCATGGGGGACACCAAATGCGTCATCATCCACCCCGATTTACGCGACCACGAGGTCATGGCCTGGGACTTTTGTATGAACTTCGCACGTGACAACGATTTGCAAACCAGCGAAGGGCTGCCCCCGGCATTGACCAAATAGGCTTGGCGCTGGCCGATGAAGGCGTGCCCTGGGCGGTGGCGCTACCATGGCGCCCATGGCAAATCCCGCTAACTTGACCCAGCCCGGGTCTTACCCACGCCCGGTCGGTACCGCTGATAAATGACTACATCCATCCACTCTTACGAACCCCGCCTGGGCCACGGCCTAGCGCACGACCCGTTTAATTCCATCGTCGGCCCGCGCCCCATCGGCTGGATTTCTACGTGCAGCGTCAGTGGTGTTTTGAATCTGGCGCCCTATAGCTTCTTCAACGCCTTTAACTACGTTCCACCCATCATTGGCTTTAGCAGCCTGGGCTACAAAGACACGGTGCGCAACGCCATCGAGACGGGCGAATTCGTTTGGAACCTGGCTACCCAGGACCTGGCCGAAGCCATGAACCAGACCTGTGCCCATGTAGCCCCCGAAGTGGACGAATTCGCCTTGGCCGGATTGACCCCGCATCTCTGCGACTTGGTGAAGGCGCCCCGTGTCGCGCAGAGTCCGGTCAGCTTCGAATGCAAAGTCAGCCAATCCATGCCCTTGCGCTCGGCCCAGGGCGATGAGCTCAACACCTGGATGGTGTTTGGCGAAGTCGTCAAGGTACATATCGACAGCGCCAACATCCGCGAGGGCATCTACGACACGGCAGCAGCGCGCCCGATACTGCGCGGCGGCGGTCCGTCGGACTATTTCAGCATCGGCCCGGAGCAGCTATTTCGCATGGTGCGGCCCCGCTGAGCGCGCTTTAGCCACGGTTTGCCGATGACACGCCCACAAAAAAGCCGTCTTGCGACGGCTTTTTGCTTTGCTGGCAGCGCACCCGATTCAAACGGCGAATCCTGCGAGAGGATTCGGGCGGTGCACCTGAAGAATCAGGCGGTGAGGGCCAAGGTTTTCACCTTGGTGGCTAAACGACTCTTGTCGCGGGCGGCTTTGTTCTTGTGGAAGATGCCTTTGTCAGCGATGGTGTCCACCACGGCTTGCATCTTGCCAAACAACTCGGCTGCTTTGGTTTTGTCACCGGCGAGAACGGCTTTTTCAACGTTCTTTACCGCGGTACGGTATTTGGAGCGCAGCGAGGTATTGGCTGCATTGATTTTGACGTCCTGGCGGACGCGCTTGCGGCCCGACGCTAAGCGCGGGTTTTTTTTCTTGGGTTTTCCGGATGCCATAAATGTGTGTCCTAGTGTCTGTGGATGATGCCAGCAAAGCCCGCCATTATAGCCTTGCAGGGGTAGCGGCTAAACTCCTTGCGTGAGCCTCCTCAAGTCCGCCTCCACCGTGTCCGTCTGGACATTGGCCTCGCGCGTCACCGGATTGCTGCGCGAAACCCTCATGGCCGCGCTGTTTGGAGCCAGCGCACTGACCGACGCGTTTAACGTCGCCTTTCGCATCCCCAATCTGTTTCGCCGCATGTTTGCCGAGGGCGCTTTCAGCCAGGCTTTTGTGCCGGTGCTGGCCGCCAGCAAAGCCCAAGACGGCGATGCCGCCACCAAAGTCCTGATCGACCAAGTAGCCACTCTGCTGGCCTGGGCGATGGTGCTGGTATGCGTTGCGGGCGTATTGCTGGCGCCCTGGATGGTCTGGGCCATGGCCAGCGGCCTGCCACAAGCGGGCTTTGATGCCGCAGTCTGGATGACGCGCTTTATGTTTCCTTATATTGGCTGCATGTCGCTGGTGGCGCTGTCCTCGGGGATTTTGAATACTTACAAGCGCTTTGCCATTCCGGCGGCCACCCCGGTGCTGCTCAATGTCAGCACGATTGCAGCGGCTTGGTGGCTTTCGCCCTGGTTTGGCGCGCAAGGCATAGAGCCGATTTTTGCGATGGCCGTGGGGGTAATGGCCGGTGGGCTCTTGCAGCTTGGACTGCAAATTCCGGCATTAGCGGCTTTGGGTTTGTTGCCCCGACTGGGCGTGGGTTTGTCGGCCATACGCGCCGCGTGGAATGACCCCGGCACGCGCACGATTTTGCGCCTGATGGGGCCGGCCTTGCTGGGCGTGAGCGTAGCGCAAATTTCCTTGCTCATCAACACCCAGATCGCCTCCCACCTGGCCGTTGGCAGCGTCAGCTGGCTCAGCTATGCCGACCGCTTGATGGAGTTCCCCACCGCCGTGCTTGGCGTAGCGTTGGGCGTGGTGCTCATGCCCCGGCTGGCCTCAGCACGCGCCACTGCGGATACGGATGACTATTCCGCGCTGCTGGATTGGGGTTTGCGCATCGTGGTTTTGCTGGCCACGCCATGCGCCGTTGCGCTTTTGGTGTTTGCGCAGCCACTGGTCGCCGTGTTGTTTCATTACCGTGCTTTTACGGCATTTGATGTGCAGCAAACCGCCTTGGCCCTCACCGGTTGGGGCGTGGGCCTGGTCGGGCTGGTGGCTATCAAGGTGCTGGCCCCTGGCTATTACGCCAGCCAGGACGTTAAGACGCCGGTGCGCATTGCGGTGTTGGTCCTCATCATTACGCAGCTACTCAACTGGGCGCTGGTGCCTTACTTTCGCCATGCGGCTTTGTCATTGTCGATTTCGCTGGGCGCTTTGCTCAATGCACTGTGGCTACTGCGCGGGCTTCAGGCGCGGGGCAGTTATAAGGCGCAACCCGGTTGGGGCCGCTTTGCGCTGCAAGTGCTGATCCCGTGTTTGGCTTTGGGCGCTTATCTTTTTTGGGCGGCGCAAGCGTTTACATGGCTGGACATGCCCGGCGGCTCGCTGCAGCGCGCGTTGTGGGTGGCTTTGGTATTGGCCGGTGCAGCGCTGTTGTACCTGGGCAGCACCCTGGCGCTGGGCCTTAATTGGCGCCAATTTTTACGGCGCTAGGCCTGCGGGGTTTGGCTGATTTGCGATAAAGTTGCGCATGGATTTTTCTTTTGAACCGCCTAGCCCGCTGGCGTACTTCGCCTCCTTGGTGCATAGCGACGGCGGCTTTCCTCTGTTTGAAGCCGCTGCCGCCTTGGGCCATATGCGCGATGCGGATTTGGACGTGCAAGCCGCTCTTTCGCGCATGGACCAATGGCAAATGCGATTGCGCAAGCGGGTGCCCGCCGACGCTGCAGTCATGGCACGTTTGATGGCACTGAACCGTTTTTTCTACCAAGAGCTGGGCTTTGCCGGCAATCTCAACGACTATTACGCGCCCGACAACAGCTACCTACACCAGGTCATGGAGTCGCGGCGCGGCATCCCCATCTCGATGGCCGTCATTTGGCTGGAGTTGGCGCAAGGCATTGGTTTGGATGCCAAAGGCGTTAGCTTCCCTGGGCATTTTTTAATCAAGGTGCCGCTGCCTGCGGGCCAAGCCGTCATCGACCCGATGAACGGCCAGTCTTTCAGCCGAGAAGAACTCAAGGAAATGCTAGAGCCCTACCGCCTGGGCGGCAAGCACGGTGCGGATTTTGAAGTGCCGCTAGGCCTGTATTTGCAAGCCTCGCCACCGCGTGACATCCTGACGCGCATGCTGCGCAATTTGAAAGAGATTTTCCGCAGCCAAAAGCACGGCAGCCAATGGCTGGCCGTGCAAGAGCGGCTGATTGTGCTGGCGCCCGAAGCCTGGTCCGAGTACCGAGATCGTGGCCTAGCCCACGCCATGCTGGGCAACCACGGCGAAGCCCTGGCGGATCTGGAGTGCTACGTCGTCAATGCCAACGACTTGGTCGATGCTGAGGCCATTTCCAGCCAGGTGGATTTGCTGCGCAGGCAGTTGGGCAAGCGGCGGGAGTCTAACTAGGCCGCCCCGCCTGGATCAATCATCCAGTTTGAACGAAAAAACTGCGGGTACCAGTCCCTCATAGTCGCCATTGCATTTGTATTTGCCCATGGCGGTCTTAATTTCATTTATGAATACCTTGGGGCCTGAAATCCAATTGACTTCCTGTATACGTCCGTTTTTTATCAACGCCTGCACGACGACTTCTCCTTGCACACCATCCTGAAATGCGCGACGAGGGTAATTGGGTTTGTTTTCAGCTGCATTGGCATTAGGGCACACATTGCTCACTGCCTTCGGTTGCGGTAAGGGTACTGGAGCTGGAGCTGGAGCTGGAGCTGGAGCTGGAGGCTGTGGCGCAGGCGGTGCCGGTGGGGCGGGTGGCGCAGGCGGAGGAGGGGGCGCAATCACATGCGGCGTGGGCGGTGGCGCGGGAGTCGACTGAATCACTGGCGCAGTAGTGCTTACCGGCGGTGGAGTATCCGGCGGCGGTACAAACGGTGGGGGCGGCGCCTGCACCTTGGGCATCTCGGGCGGTGGCTCTATTTTCTTGGGCGGTGGCGGCGGGGGAGGTGGCGGCGGAATGATCACCTCTTGGATCAGCACCGCTTCAAGGGGTTTTTTCAAAAGCGTCAGCCCTTGGCGCGCCAGCCCGGTGACCAGCACATAGCCCACCACCAAATGCACGGCCAGCACAAAGGTAATGCCCTTGAGCCTGCGGCTGTTGTCTTGCTGCCCAAAGCCGTAAGGCGATGCGCTGTTGGCACCAGGCCCCGAGCTCGCCAGATCACCCAGCGCGCTCATTGGACAAACTGCTCTGCGCCGATGACCGCAATCTTGGTCAACCCGTGGCGCTTGGTGCCCGACAGCACATTGGCAAACACCGCATAGCGCGCATCCTTGTTGGGGCGGATGTGCACCTCCGGCTGTGCAGCCCATTGGCCGATGGCCTGCATTTTTTGGTCCAACTCGGCGCTCGACATTGCAACGCCATTCCAATAGACCACGCTAGCCGCATCGATATCGATCTGGATTTTTTCCATTTTTTGCTGGTTCGGCGGCGCGCCCACCGGCATCTCCAGGTTCACCGCATGCAGCTGGATGGGAATGGTGATGATCAGCATCACCAACAAGACCAGCATCACATCGATCAGCGGCGTGGTGTTAATTTCCATCATCACCTCGGGCTCGTCGTTTGCGCTGCGGTTTCCAATATTCATGGCCATGGCGTGTGTCCTGCTGCGCTTAGTTCAGGGCGGGCGGTTCGGTGATAAAGGCCACCTTGACAATGCCAGCGCGCTGGCAGGCCAGCAGCACTTTGCCCACGCCTTCGTAGCGTGCTGCCAAGTCACCGCGGATTTGCACCTCGGGCTGGGGCTTTTGGGATGCGACTTTTTTCAGTTTCTCGGTCAACGCCTCTACATTGCTCACCCGCGCCTCGTACCAAAAGATATTGCTTTGCGCATCCACCGAGATGATGACGTTCTCCGGCTTGGTCTCGCGGACCTCCACGCGCTCTTTGGGCAGGGCGACTGGGATGGCGGTGGTGACCACCGGAATAGTGATTAGAAAAATGATCAGCAAGACCAGCATCACATCCACCAAAGGCGTAGTGTTGATGGACGCGATGACCGCGTCGTCGTCGCCGTCCGGGCCGGGCCCCACGTTCATAGCCATAGTGCTTCGCCTGCCAAAAAGACGGAGCTTTAGTTCTTGATGGTGCCAAGCACCACGGCGTGCAGGTCATTGCCAAAGGCGCGCACTTCGTCCATCACGGCTTTGTTGCGGCGCACTAGCCAGTTATAGGAAAGCACCGCAGGCACGGCCACAGCCAGACCAATAGCCGTCATGATCAGCGCCTCGCCCACGGGGCCTGCCACTTTGTCGATAGAGGCCTGGCCGGAAATGCCGATAGCAGTGAGGGCGTGGTAAATGCCCCAAACTGTTCCGAACAAGCCCACGAAGGGCGAGGTAGAACCTACGGTCGCCAGAAAGGCCAGACCATTTTGGGTGTTGCTCTGGACCCGGTCTACTGCCCGCTGAATGGCCATGGCGATCCAGTCGTTAAGGGGAATATGGCCCATCAAGCCGTGGTGTTTGTTGACTGCCGTGCCAGCGGCATCGGCCAAGAAACGGTAGGGGCTTTCTTGCGATAGCGCTGCCGTGCCTTCGGCCACCGTAGCAGCGCTCCAAAAAGCCTGGGCATCTTTGGCCTGGCGGCCCATCTTGCTTTGCTCGAGCACCTTGACAATCATGATGTACCAACTGCCCATGCTCATGATCAGCAGCAGCAGCAAAACCACTTTGGTCACCAGGTCGGATCCTTCCCATAGGGCTTCTAGGCCGTAGGGGTTGGTAGTCACCACCGCAGTAACCGCGCCGCTGGCGGCTTGTGCTGCGGGCACTGCGTTTTGGGCTATCGCGCCATTAAAAAAAGCAAACAGTCCCAGTGCACAAAGTCCGCAAAATACCCGCGCGCTATGAAGTTTATTTTTGTGCATTCAAAAGTCTCTTTCAAGTCAATAGAAACGCATCCTAGCGACCTATTGTGTTCGCTGTGTAATCACCCCACCATCACCTTGGCCGTCCCGACCTGCGCCTGCACAATAGCTCCAATCTCGTACACCGCTTCGCCTGCATCGCGCAGCGTTTGGGCGCAGGCGGCGGCATGCGTTGCGTCAATGACCACCACCATGCCGATGCCATTGTTAAAAGTGCGGTTCATTTCTACATCATCAATACCGGCGGTGGCTTGCAGCCAGGCAAAGAGTTCGGTTTGCGGCCAGCTGCCTTTGCCAAGCTGGGCGGCGCAGTCTTGGGGCAGTACGCGCGGGATGTTTTCCAGCAAACCGCCACCAGTGATATGCGCCAGGGCCTTGATCGGGTGCGCGGCCAGCGCTGCCAGCACGTTTTTGACGTACAAGCGGGTCGGCTCCATCAAGGCCTGCTTAAATGGTTTGCCGTCCAGCGTGGGGGGCAATTGCCCGGCTGCACGTTCAATGCATTTGCGCACCAGGCTAAAGCCGTTGGAATGCACGCCGCTGGAGGCCAGGCCCAGCACGATATCGCCCGGCTTTACATCTGCACCGCTCAGGATTTTGGATTTTTCCACCGCGCCCACCGCAAATCCGGCCAAGTCATATTCGCCTGCGGGGTACATGCCCGGCATCTCGGCGGTTTCGCCGCCGATCAGGGCGCAGCCCGACAACTCGCAGCCCTTGGCAATACCGCCGATGACCGCCGCCGCCGTGTCCACATCCAGCTTGCCGCAGGCAAAGTAGTCCAGAAAAAACAGGGGTTCGGCGCCTTGCACCAGCACGTCATTGACGCTCATGGCCACCAGGTCGATGCCTACGGTGTCGTGCATATTCCATTCAAAAGCCAGCTTTAGCTTGGTGCCGACCCCATCGGTGCCGCTGACCAGCACCGGTTCTTTATAACGTTTGGGCACCTCAAACAGCGCGCCAAAGCCGCCTATGCCCGCCAAGACCCCTTCGCGCATAGTTTTGCGCGCCAGCGGCTTGATTCGCTCCACCAGCGCATCCCCGGCGTCGATGTCCACGCCGGCAGACTTATAGGACAAAGGGCTGGCGGCAGGGGGGGACGAAGTGGTCATGGAATGGGCGGGGCTGGGGCAGGCGTGCCTGCAAGGGGGGAATCGGGGCGCCCCCGATAGAATCAGTGTTCGATTTTACGGTCTTACCCGGCCCCTTCTGGAGAAGCATTGACGGACTCCCAAAAAAGCGCCGCCGCCTGGGCTGCCATCGTTGCCTTGTGCGTTTTGACCCTGTGGTTGCTGGCGCCGGTGCTGGCGCCTTTCGCCGTTGCCGCCGTACTGGCCTATGCGCTTACCCCCCTGGTCGATTGGCTGGATGCCCGCTTTCGCGGTACGCTGCCCCGCATATTGGCGGTGGTGCTGGTGGAATTAATGCTTTTGGTGTTGATGGTGGGGCTGGTTCTGCTGCTGGTGCCCATTCTGGTCAAGGAATTACCGCTCATGCGCGAGCAGTTGCCCGGCTTTTTGGAGCAGCTCAACACCGCCGTGCAGCCCACCCTGCGCAAGCTCGGCCTGCATTTCAGCTTGGAGCCCGCGGGCATCAAAGCCTTTGTCATGACTTACCTGAGCGCCAATGTGGAAGACGTGATGGGCTCGTTTCTGTCCTCCATCAAGCTTGGCGGCAGTGCTGCATTGGCGGTGGTAGGTAATTTGGTACTGATTCCGGTGGTCTTGTTTTATCTGCTCATGGACTGGGATCGGTTTATGGTCGGGCTGCGCACCCTGATCCCGCCGCGCTACCGCGAGCGTACCCAAAGCTTTCTGGTCGATGCCGACCAGGTGCTGGGCGAATACCTGCGCGGGCAACTGATGGTGATGGGTGTGCTGGCGGTGTATTACAGCGTGGCGCTGGCTGTTTTCGGGCTGGATCTAGCGCTGCCCATCGGCACGTTTACTGGCTTGGCGGTGTTTGTGCCTTATTTGGGCTTTGGGCTGGGCATAGTGCTGGCCCTGCTGGCCGGGCTGCTTGAGTTCTCGGCCACATCCGGTCCGTCGTATGCCCTGACCATGGTGGCCGTGGTGTTTGGCCTGGGCCAGGTGCTGGAGAGCTTTTTCCTCACCCCGCGCCTGGTGGGCGAGCGCATCGGCCTGCACCCGCTTGCTGTCATCTTTGCGCTGATGGCCTTTGGCCAGGTGTTTGGCTTTGTCGGTATTTTGGTGGCGCTGCCGGCCGGCGCAGTGCTGCTGGTGGCCATACGGCGATTGCGTAGCAGCTATATGGCCAGCGGCCTGTACCAGCGTTAAAGCATGGTGATGCGGCAAATCGCGCTCGACATCGCCATGCCCGGTGCGGCAACGCTGGCTAATTTTTTCCCCGGTCCCAATAACGCCGTCCACGCGCACTTGCAGCGCTTGGTGCAGGGCCAGCAAGTGCCCGATGCGCTGGCCGTGCCCACCTACCTATGGGGCCCTGAAGGAAGCGGCAAGACGCATTTGTTGCGCGCGGTAGAAGAAGGCCTACGCGCGCGCGGCGCCAGTGCCGGTTGTATGGACGCTTCAGGTGCCGCGCCCCCTGAATTCGATGAGTCATGGGTCATGGTGCTTATGGACGATGTGCACCTTTACTCTGCCGAGCAGCAGCACACCGCTTTTCAGTGGTTTGTGCAAGCGCATAGCCTGCAGCGGCCGGTGCTGGCCGCGGGCAGCAGCGCACCGGCCGATTTGCTATTGCGCGAAGACCTGCGCACCCGCCTGGGTTGGGGCCATATTTTTGTACTGCAACCTCTGGGCGAAGCGCAAAGCCGCGCGGTATTGCGCCAGGCGGCCGATGCGCGTGGCCTGTTTTTAAGCGACGAGGTGATGGACTACACCTTGCGCCGCTTTAGCCGCGATCTGGGCAGCCTGCTGGCTTTGCTCGACGAGTTAGACCGCTATGCGCTGCAAACCCAGCGCGCCATCACCATTCCCCTGATCCGTTCGATGTTGGAGAACACATGAGTTTGCCCAAGCTGGCCCTGTTTGACCTGGACCACACGCTGATCCCTTTCGATTCTGACTACAGCTGGGGCCAGTTCACCGCCCGCTTGGGTTGGACCGATCCAGTGGAGTTCACCCGGCGCAACGACGGTTTTTACGCCCAGTACAAAGCCGGTACTTTGGACATTTTTGAGTACGCCCGTTTTGCCACCGCAGCATTTGTGCAGCGCGGCGAAGCCGCTGCGCAACAGGCGCATGCCCGCTATATGGAAGAAGTAGTCAAGCCCGGCCTGTTGCCACAAGCGTTTGCGCTGGTACGCCAGCACAAAGCCGAAGGCGCTACGGTGATCGTTGTCACCGCAACCAATGAATTTGTCACCCGCCCAATTGCCGCCGCCCTCGGTGCGGACGAATTGATAGCGGTCGATTTACAGCGCGACACCGCGCCCGGTGGCAGTGGCTGGTTTACCGGTGAAGTCCGCGGCGTACCCAGTTTTCGCGAAGGCAAGGTGGCACGGGTCGAGGCTTGGCTTGCCGCACGCAATTTGGGTTGGCAGGACGTGCACAGCACTTTTTACTCCGACTCTAGTAATGACTTGCCACTTTTGGAAAAAGCCAATGTGCCGGTAGCCACGAATCCGGATGACCCCTTGCGCGCGATTGCCCAGGCGCGCGGATGGCGCATACTCGAACTCTTCGCCTAAAGGCGGCGCAAGGTGTGGCTGTAGATACTGGCCCAGCGCAACCCTTTTTTATGATCAAAAAATTTATTACAAACTTGCTTGCCAAAGCGACCGGTGGCACCACCAGCCCCGGTGGTAAACCCTCGTTGGGTAAACGCGTGGACGTGCCCGTCAAAACCCATGGCATAGACCTATCGCTGGTCGATGAGCGCGCTGCCAATGTGGTGCGCACCTTGCAAGATGCCGGTTTTGTAGCCTACATCGTTGGCGGCGCGGTGCGCGACTTGCTCCTGGGTTTGCGGCCCAAGGACTTTGACGTCGCCACCGATGCCACGCCCGAGCAGGTCAAATCCCTGTTCCGCCGGGCCTTCATCATCGGGCGGCGCTTTCGCATCGTGCACGTGGTTTATGGCCGTGGCCGCGAGCATGAAGTGATCGAAGTTTCCACCTTCCGCGCCTATTTAGACAATGCCGCTGCCGAGCAAGTGGCTGGCAATGAAAAAACCAGTAAAAGCGAGCTTGCCGGTATGAAGCATGCGGTGGACTCTACCGGCCGCGTGCTGCGCGATAACGTCTGGGGCCCACAGGAAGAAGACGCGGTGCGGCGCGACTTCACCATCAACGCCATGTACTACGACCCCCAAACGCAAGTGCTGGTCGATTACCACGGCGGCATCAAAGATGCAAAAAACAAAACCCTCAAGATGATTGGCGATGCCGCAGTGCGTTACCGCGAAGACCCGGTGCGCATCATCCGGGCGGTGCGCTTTGCCGCCAAGCTGGCGCCGCTGGGCTTCAAGGTGGATAGCAAAACTGCAGCCCCTTTGCGCAAATGCCTGCCCCTGTTGGCCGACGTGCCGCAAAGCCGCTTGTTTGACGAAATGCTCAAGCTCTTGCAAACCGGGCATGCGCTGGCATCGATTGCGCAATTGCGCAAGCTGGGGCTGGAGCGCGGTATTTACCCCTTGCTCGATTTGGTGGTGGAGCGTGCCGACCATCCTTTTGTCACTACCGCATTGCAAGACACCGACCGGCGCGTGGGCGAGGGCAAGCCGGTAGCGCCTAGCTTTTTGCTGGCCTGCGTGTTGTGGGCTGATGTGCGCGATGGCTGGGCCGCGCGCCAGGCCCAAGGGCAGCACGCGCACCCTGCCTTACAAGATGCGATAGATGATGTGTTTAATGCCCGCATCGGCGACGTATCCGGGCGCGGCAAATTGGCTGCCGATATGCGTGAGATCTGGATGATGCAACCGCGTTTTGAAAAGCGCGTGGGCAGCGCACCTTTTGGCTTGGTGCAGCAGGAGCGATTTCGTGCATCGTTTGACTTTATGCGCCTACGCGCTGATATTGGCGAGGTCGAAGAAGTGCTGGCCGACTGGTGGCAAGAATTCTCCACCGGGGACGACGCGATGCGCGAAGACCTCGTGGACCAGGTACGCAAAGAAAACCTTAAGCGTCCGCGCGCCGTGCGCGCACCTCGGCCTGCGTCCGCGCCACGCCGTGGGCCGGGTGACGCCGCGGCGGGCAGTGACAGCGCGCAGGGTCAGGCCGCTGATTCCGAACAAGGTACAAGCGGCGAAGATAGGGCTTATGACGACACGGGCGACGCGCCCAAAAAGCGCCGCCGGCGCCGCCGCGGTGGTAGCGGTCGCGCCGCAGGCGATAGCCAAGCGCAAGGCGGCCCCGCCGATTCCAACTGAATAAGCTAGCCCATGCGTGAGCCCCTCATTGCCACCATCGGCCTGGGTGCCAATTTGGGTGACGCACGTCAGGCAGTTCAAGACGCTATGCGGGCCATAGCCGACTTTGAACACTGCCAATTGCATGCTGCATCCCCGCTATACCGCAGCGCGCCGGTGGACTCCAGCGGGCCGGATTACTTCAATGCGGTGGTACAAATTTCTACGCGCCTGTGCGCCCCGGATTTGCTGGACCGCTTACATCAATTAGAGCGCGGCGCCGGACGCGAGCGGCCTTACCGCAACGCGCCGCGCACACTGGACCTGGATATCTTGCTGTATGGCGCAGGCCGCATCGACAGCCCGCGCCTTAGCGTGCCGCATCCGCGTATGCGCCAGCGGGCTTTTGTTTTGCGCCCATTGGCAGATATTGCGCCGCACCTAGTGTCGCCGCAACAATTGCAAGCGGTAGCTGACCAGGCCATAGAGCGTGTAGCCGCGCCGCTTTTGCGCGAACTTGCAGCCAGCCCGCAAGGCTTGGCGCAAAGTAGTGCAGGGAGCCCATGATGGACAACAGCCATGCCATTGCCCAGCCGCTATGCCCTGCCATAGCCGCACCACGCGTAGAACTGGAAACGACGGCCGGGCGGGTCAGTGTTTATTGGTCGATACCCGATCATGCCGATGCGCAGTTGGCGCCGCTTCTACTGATCCACAGCGTGAATGCGGCGGCATCGGCTGCCGAAGTGGCACCACTGTTTCGTCACTACAGCGCAGAGCGCGTCGTGTTGGCCATGGAGCTTCCAGGCTTTGGTTTTTCAGAGCGAGCCGAGCAGCTCTACACGCCACGGTTGATGACCGATGCCATCCATGCAGTGCTGGCAGCGATGGCCCAGCGCCATGGTGATGTACCGGTTGATGTGCTGGCGGTGTCCCTGTCTTCGGAGTTTGCCGCAAGGGCGGCAATGGAAGCGCCACAGCGCATTGCGCGCTTGGCACTGGTCAGCCCCACGGGCCTGAGCGGACGCAGAGTGCGTAAAGCGCCCTTGGGCAGTACTCTGTACAAGGCAGGCGTACACGCGTTTTTGCGGCGGCCAATGTGGTCGCAAGCTTTGTTTGAATTGCTCACGCGGCCTGGTGTAGTACGTTATTTCCTGCGCCGCACTTTTGGTAGCGAGGCCATCGACGAGAGCCTGTGGCACTACTGCGTAATCACTGCGCGCCAGCCGGGTGCACGCCACGCGCCCTTGTGTTTTTTGTCGATGGCCATGTTCAGTACTGACATTCACACGGTGTACGAAGCCCTGCAATGCCCGGTATGGGTTTCCATGGCCACGCGCGGCGACTTCACCGATTACCGAGGCATGGCCTTGCTCAAAACAAACAAGCGCTGGCAGGCCGCTTTAGTGCCTGGCGGTGCGCTGCCGTATTTTGAAGATACACCGGGTTTTGTAGCGCGTTTGGTGCTATTTTGGCGTGGATCGCCATGCCTGGGGGCGGGCGCATAATCGGTAGGCTATAGCCCGAACGCAGCGCACACCACAGCGTGGCCTGTGCTCTTCAAATTTGTTCAACAAAAAGGAAACCCCATGGAGCCCCATATCGCTCAAAAGTCCCCCTACGGCAGTAATGTTGAAGCGGGTAAAGACTACTACTGGTGCTCTTGCGGCCAAAGCAAGGCGCAACCCTTTTGCGATGGTTCGCACAAAGGCAGCGAGTTCACCCCTGTGAAATACCATGCCGAAGAAACCAAGACGGTGTATTTTTGTGGTTGCAAACACAGCGCTGCCAAGCCCCTGTGCGATGGTGCGCATAAAGCATTCGCCTAAATTAAGTCTATGGCAACAATGCCACCTTCGGGTGGCATTTTTTTGTCGTAGCGCGCAGAGGATGTGATAACCGTATTGCGCAATGCATGTAGGGGCCCGCGGGGTTCAAGTACTCGCCGCGATCAGGGTCTTGGTATAGGGATGTTGCGAGTCACTCAGCACCGCGTCGGTAGCGCCCATTTCGACAATCAGGCCATCTTTCATCACCAAGACGTCATGGGCCATGGCCCGAATGACTGCGACATCGTGCGTGATCAGCAAGTAACTTAAGCCCCGAATGCGCTGCAAGCCCTGCAACAAGCTCAAAACCTGTTTTTGAATGGTCACATCTAGCGCGCTGGTGGGTTCGTCAAGCACTAGCAAGCGCGGATCAACAATCAGTGCCCGCGCAATTGCCACGCGCTGGCGTTGCCCGCCAGAAAATTCATGCGGATAGCGCGCGAGCAAATTCGGAAACTGTTCCTCGGTCAAGCCCACCTCGGCCAGTGTTTGTAACACGCGTTGCTGTCGTTGCGTAGCGCTTAATTCAGTGTGGTGCACCAGCAGGCCTTCGCCCACAATTTCGGCCACGGTCATGCGCGGTGAGAGGGATGAAAACGGGTCTTGAAAAACTACCTGCATGGAGCGGCGCAGTCGCTGGTCGGACACCTTATCTTTGCCCCAGCCCTTGCCATCAAAGCTTATTTTTCCCCCATGTGGATGCAAGCCAAGGACGGCTAGCGCCAGGCTGGACTTGCCCGACCCAGACTCTCCAATGACGCCTATGGTCCGCCCCCTACCGATGGAAAAACTAGCATGGTGCACCGCCGTAAAACTACCTTTTTTAAACCACCCACGCCAGCCTGCTAGCGGCACCGGGTAATCCACCCTCACATCCTTGGCTTGCAGCAAGGCTGGGCCTGCACTGACAGCCGCTTCCAGGGGGTCTCGGCTAGGCGTGCTGTCAATCAGCTTGCGTGTGTAGGGATGCTGGGCATGTGCAAACACCTCGGCAACACCGCCAGATTCCACCAGCTGGCCGTTTTCCATCACGGCAACCCGATCGGCAAATTTGCGTACCAAGTTCAGGTCATGGGTAATCATCAAAACTGCCATGCCGTTTTCACGCTGTAGGTCTTGGAGTAAATCCAAAATTTGCGCGCGCACTGACACATCTAAGGCGGTGGTCGGTTCATCGGCAAGCAACAGGCGCGGTTTACAGGCCAAGGCCATCGCGATCATCGCGCGTTGGCGCTGTCCGCCAGAGAGCTGGTGCGGGAATGAATTGGCGCGGCGGGCCGGCTCCGGCATACCGGTTTTCTCCAACAATTCAATCGTAGCCTTCGCCGCTTGGGCCACGTTCAGGCCTAGTTTGAGTTGAACCACTTCTGCAATCTGATTGCCAATGGAGAAGAGCGGATTTAAGGCCGTCATCGGCTCCTGAAAAATCATGGCAATTTCCTGCCCTCGAACCATGCGCATAGATTCTTCTGACAGCGAGAAAAGATCTTGCGCTCCGCTGGCACCATTAAATTGCACGGTGCCAGAACAACGCCCGTTGCCCAGCAGTCCTAAAAGACTGAGTGCGGTAACCGTCTTGCCTGAACCTGACTCGCCCACCAGAGCCAATTTTTCTCCGGGTGCAATAGTGAAGTCTATGCCCTTGACAACCTCTTTATTGCCAAAGTGGATCCGCATATTGGAAACGCTCAGCAGTGTCATTGGCGCTCTCCCGCAGCAGCATCCTGATCCGCCTTGCGCGGATCGAGCGCATCGCGCAGTGCATCACCCATAAAGGTCAATAGCAACAAAGTGATCACCAAAACCAAAAAAGTGAAAACCGATATCCACCAGGCATCAATACTGTTTTTTCCTTGAAGCAAGAGTTCGCCTAAAGACGGCGTGCCCGGCGGCACGCCCAGACCAAGAAAGTCCAGCGACGTCAGCGCCAAAATCGCACCACTCATGCGAAAGGGTAAAAACGTGACCACCGGCGTCATGCTATTGGGCAAAATATGTCGCGTGATGATGCGCCAGTTACTGACACCCAAAGCGCGTGCTGCACGCACATAGTCCAACTGACGGTTGCGCAAAAACTCGGCGCGAACGTAGTCGGAAAGTCCCATCCAGCCAAACAAGCTCAGCAAAATAAGTAATAGCAAAATGCTGGGGGTAAAAACCGCACTGAAAATAATGAGCAAATACAGTTCGGGCATCGACCCCCAAATTTCTATAAAACGCTGAAATGCCAGGTCGGTGCGGCCCCCAAAAAAACCTTGTATCGCGCCAGTGATGACTCCCAGCAGAGTCCCGCTAATCGTCAGTGCTAGCGCGAAAAGCACACTCACACGGAAACCGTAAATAAGTTGGGCTAGCAAGTCACGCCCTCGGTCATCGGTGCCCAAAAAATTGTCCTTGGTGGGGCGCGAAGGATTCGGTTCTTTCGCAAAATAATTAAGTGTTTTATAGCCGTAAGGATTGGGGGCGAAGACCGCCCAGTTCCCGTCTTTAGAGAGCGCCTCGCGTATGAAAGGATCAAGATAATCGGTAGGCGTATCAAAATCGCCACCGAATGTTTTTTCTGGGTATTCCTGCAATACCGGGAAATACGTCTTCCCCTGGTAGCGGACGATAAGTGGGCGGTCGTTGGAGATCAGCTCAGCGCATAGACTTAGCGCCACCATGCCGCAAAAAATAAGCAGGCTCCAGTAGCCGACTTTGTTGCGTTTAAAGCGCAACCAGGCCCGGTGCCCCGGCGATAGGCTGAGTGTGGCGGTTTGCATGGCTGCTGGGTTCACTGGGCGCACCCGGCGATCAATCAAAACGTACGCGAGGGTCCACCCACACGTAGCACAGGTCTGAAATTAATTTGGTTACGAGCCCAATCAAGGTGAACAGGTACAAAGTACCTAGCACGACCGGGTAATCACGCCGAATTACGCTCTCAAAGCTGAGTAAGCCCAGGCCATCAAGCGAAAACAAGGTTTCAATCAGCAGTGAGCCGGTAAAAAACGCACCGACAAAGGCCGCCGGGAAATGGGTCACGATCGGAATCAAAGCGTTGCGCATGACATGCTTCCATAGCACTTGGCGCTCGGCAAGGCCTTTGGCGCGTGCTGTGACTACATACTGCTTACGAATTTCCTCTAAAAACGTATTTTTAGTCAACATGGTTATCACCGCAAAGCTGCCCAAGACCATGGACGTAACGGGTAGCACGATATGCCAAAGGTAATCCACGACACGCGCGCCCCAGGATAATTCTTCCCAGTTGCTGGAGGTCAAGCCGCGAAGCGGAAACCATTGCAATTGCCCGCCGAAGACGACCAACAGCACCACGCCTAAAACAAAGCCGGGTATGGCATAACCGAGCAGCACCATCACGCTAGTGAGCATATCAAACCGGGTGCCGGAACGTACCGCCTTGGCGATCCCCAGTGGTACCGCCACCAGGTAGCTGATGAAAAAAGTCCATAGGCCCAAGCTGATCGATACCGGCAGCTTGTCTACGATCAAGGTACTGACATCCTTGTTTTGGAAAAAACTTTTACCCAAATCAAAGCGCGCAAATTGACCGATCATCTGAATAAAGCGCTCGCTAGGCGGTTTGTCAAATCCGTAGAGTGCTTTGATTTGTTCTAGCCGCTTGGTATCAACCCCTTGCGATCCGCGGTAAGACATGCTGGGACCTTCCCCTCCAGGCCCCGCCGCCTTGGCCTCTGCCAAATACTGTTCCACCGGTCCGCCAGGTACAAACTGAATCACTGCAAAGGTGACCAACAACACCCCTAGCAGCGTAGGAATCATCAACAAAATACGTTTAAGAATATATTGAAACATATTTATTTCGCCCACCAAGTTTGGACTGCCCACAATTCATTGGCTGCATAGGGAGGCATGCTAGGGGGAAGCGCCAAGCGCCGGGCGCTATACACAATGCGATGCGTACCTGCGGTCCATTGCGGAACAAAAATATGGCTGTGTGCGATCACACGCTCAAGCGCACGGCAGGCGTGCAACATCTGTCCTTTGTTTTTTGCGCTGATCAAGCGCTCCAGCAAGGCATCAACCGCCGGGTTTTTAATGCCAGTCAAATTGCCAGAGTCCTCGGTATCGGCTGCCTTGCTGCCGAATAAATCTACGTAATCCTGCCCCGGGTTGTTGGTTCCTTGGTAGGCGATGGACACGATATCAAATTGAAATTTTTGTAGCCTCTCCTGGTATAAGGAAAAGTCAACCGCCCTGAAATTCATTTCAATGCCAATTTTTTCCAGATTGCGCACCCAAGGAGCAGTCAACCTGGCAGAGCCTTCGTTGCTATCAAGAAACTCGATACGAAAAACTTCCCCCTTGTCATTTCGCAGTTTGCCACCGCGCACTTCCCAGCCAGCTTCTTTCAGTAACACCAGCGCCCGGCGCAAATTGCTGCGCAACGACGCGTCCCCATCGGTACGCGGCGGCTTGGCCATAGCGCCAAAACTGGCAGCGGGTAGGTGCTTGCGCCAAGGCTCCAGCAGAGCCAATTCTTCCTCGGCAGGCATACCGCTTGCCTGGCAGTCGGTATTGCCGAACAGCCCTACCACCCGCTGATAGGCGCCATAAAACATCTGGCGATTCATCCACTCGTAGTCCAAGGCCAGCCCAATAGCCTCGCGCACCCGCACATCCTGAAATAGCGGTCGCCGGGTGTTAAACACAAAGCTTTGAAAGCCGGTGGGTAGGCGGTGCTTGAATTCGGTCTTGACCAACTCGCCGCTGTCAAAGCGCTTGCCATTTACTCTGCGTGCCCAGTCTCCGGCAGAAAAAAAGCGCATCAGGTCGAATTCCCCGGCTTTCACCGCCTCCAGTCTGGCGGTGTTGTCTTTGTAAATTTTTATGGTGACCCGGTCAAAATTGGCAGTTCCTTGTCGCACATTGAGATCTTTGGCCCAGTAATGGGGATCGCGTACATAGGTAATGTCTTTCCCAAACTTGACAGGGCCGATCTTGTAAGGCCCGCTGCCAATCGGATGCTCCATCACTATTTTGTCGAAGGATTTAGGCTTGCCATTTTCGACGCCCCAGCTGCGGCTGAAAATCGCCATGGAGCCCACCGTGAGCGGCGTCTCGCGGTTGGCGCGGCTAAACCTAAATCGCACAGTCCGGTCGTCCACGATGTCCACCCCGGTCACATCGGCGAGCAAGGTCTTAAATGCCGGTGAGGTATGCGGACCCAGGTAGGTGTCAAAACTGTGCTTCACGTCGGCTGCTAGTACCGGGTCACCGTTATGAAAGCGGGCAGCCGGGTTCAGTCTGAACACGACAGAGAGCAAGTCCGGTGCGGTCTCCACGCTGTTTGCCAGCAGGCCATAGGCGGAATCGGTTTCATCTTGGGAGGCAGCCAGCAGGCTGTCAAACATGAGATTGGCCAGGTAAGCCGGTGCACTGCCTTTGATGGTGAATGGATTGAACTTATCAAACGTCGATACCCGCAGGCCGCTGACCATGCGCAATTCGCCGCCTTTGGGAGCTTGCGGGTTCACATAGTCGAAATGGCTAAAGTTTTCCGGGTACTTGAGCTCTCCCCACAGTGCATAGCCGTGTGCTGCCCAGCAAGGCAGACTTACCAAAAGTGAAAAAATGCTAACTACCAGGATTCGCATGGACTGAGCGTAGGCGGGCATTAAACGGTGTGTAAATCGAAAGGTAAAGGTGTCGGGTGAAGCACCCACAATATAAGCGAACGCAGCGCGAAGTGATCGATAACCATAGGGTTCCATTGGCATCACAGGCGCATCGTAAGCCTTACGGCCGCTAAGCTGCGGCTGCTTGTACCGCGCGTGTCGCTGCGCTTTGCCACCATCCGTCGTGTCCATAGACTTTGGCGGTATGGTGGCAGCAGTCCACCAGGGTGATGGTACGTACATCGCGGCTGGTGCGGGCCTGGCGCAGCAATTCGGGCCAAGGCAGAGCAGTCGGCGCATTGCCGATTTGCAGGTCGGCCACAGCCACGGTGGCGGCAAAGTCCTGCCAATAACTGCGCAGTGCCAGTTCCGGCTCATCCATACAAGGCAGTATGCGGCGCATGGCATCCGCGCTGGTCATCAGCGCCAGTGCGGCCGCATTGCCGCTGCAGGCATAGGCCTGGGCCGCTAGGGCGGCCAGTTGCTCCAGGGTGTCTGGCCCAGTGTGCAGGACGCTTGCGGCGCGCAGCAATGAAGGTGAATGGGCCGCCTTATGCACAGCCTGCGTCCAGTCGCTATTTTGGTGTGCGATGCGGGGCAGTTGGCGCAGCACTTTTAGCGCATCAGTCCCCGCGCTCGCAGGGGCGGCGGGCAGCGGTGCGGGCGCTTGCCAGCGGCAGGCCCATAGGGCAAGGGCGTCGGCCAATTCATGGTGGTGGCGCGACTCCACCGCGTAGGCGGTGCGCAGCAAACCGTCAAAGCCTGCCGTGCCGCACGACAAGGTCAAGCGCGGCAAGGCTTGGGGCAATACCCGCCCCGCGCCCTCATAGGCCAGCCACTGGAAAAACATATCGCGGTATTGAGGCCACGCATGGGCCTGCCCCAAAGCAAAGCCCCAGGCCTCACCGGCGGGCCAGGCTTCCCAAGCGGGGCTGGCTTGTAGTTGCGGGTCGTAGGTTTGCACAAAGGCAGTCAAATCTTTGGCTTTGGCCTTCATACGCGCCAAAGCGTAAAGGGCCGGTGCGCGCATCGTGCATCGGTCCGCTTGGTCAAAGGCGGCAAATTGGGCGCAGGAATTGAGCAGTTCAATAGTCAGCATGGTGGTGGCAACGCGTTAAAACGCTTGTTAGCTTA
The DNA here is from genome assembly GCA_947478935.1 of Comamonadaceae bacterium. Classification (GTDB taxonomy): domain Bacteria; phylum Pseudomonadota; class Gammaproteobacteria; order Burkholderiales; family Burkholderiaceae_C; genus Allorhodoferax. Next base: position 6,899 of record CANJXV010000005.1, on the reverse strand, counting down.
CAAGAGTGAACCATGCTCCCGGGAGGTTTGCGTCAATCCCGCTTCAGATGGAGAGACGCGATCAGCCGATCCATGCGTCCCGTGGTTCCATAGCAATCTCGATTGCTTCACTGCGTTCGCAATGACGAGCTCGGGTGGTGCAGACATTCCTGGAAGAACAGGGCCTGTGCCTCCATGGTACTGCTTCGCGCCGATCCAATGCCTAGCGTCAGCGCAGGCCCCGCGCGCGGGATGCTGTGCTTGTGCCCTCGCGCACGAGTGCAAAGGCGCAGGTGTCGGCTACATGGGCAGCGAACTGGCTGTCAATCCCTTGGTGGCCAGCTTGCTTTGTAATGCTTTTTCCAGATCGGCCGCACGGGTGCGCAGCGGGTCGTAGGCCAGGGCAATGGTGGGCGGCTCCATGGATACCCGCACGCTTTGTACCACCACGCCCTGGACGGCACCGATGGCCTTGAGCAGCCACTGGCGCGTGGCCGCGCTGCGGTCCACCGGCCCGTCCCACACCAGGTACATCATGGTTTGCCGGTGTTGCTTGGCCTGCTCCACCAAGGCATGGTCATAGACCGAAGCGACCCGATCTTCCAGACAATGCCCGCAGGCCACGGCCAGCATCGGCATAGCGCACAAGGCGCTGGCTAGCAAGGTCTGGCGCCAGGGGCTGCATGCGTAGCTCAATGCGCACTTTCCGCTTTGGCCGCACCGGCTTTTTGGCTGTCGGCCCAATGGAAGTAGGCGATGTATTGTGCAATCTCGGGTTTGCTAAGGCCTTGGTTCGGCATGGGGATGTTGTTGAACTCTTTGAGCAAGGCTTTGGCCGTGGCATCGGTTTGCAGCATCTTCTCGGGTGCGGCCAGCCATTGGTTCAGCCATTCGTCTTTGCGCCGCTGCGTCACGCCAGCCAAATCGGGGCCTAGTTTTTTGCCTTGACCAATCGAATGGCACGCCAGACATTTGCTTTCAAACGCCAATTTCCCCTGCATTATTTTCGGGTCGGTCGGTGCGCTGCTGGCCTCCATATTGTGGTGCTCCAAATCTGCGGGCTTGGCTTGGGCGAGCGTGGAAATCAGCCCGATAGCACCCTGAGAAGCGTTGGCGAAATGGTGGTCCACCATGATGTAGGAACCCGCCTCGGGAATCATCATCTCCACGATGGCGCTGTTGCTGGAACCGAGCAATACGGTTTGCATGCCGCGCATCTGGTTGTCCGGGTTGCCCTCTAGCCACACACGATCAAAAATGGTTCCCACTACGTGAAAGCTGGAAGTTTTGCTCGGCCCCACATTCAGCACAAACAAGCGCACGCGCTCACCGGGTTTGGCCACCAGTGGTTTTTTCACCATGCCGTTATGCACGCCGTTGAACACGGTATAGGTCGGCTGCGCGGCCTTGAGACGGTCCGCGTCAAGTACATACACCGGCGCTCCATCGACCTTATGACCGGCCGGATCGGGCTTGACATAAAACTCGCTCTGAATCACCAGGTACTCATGGTCCACCTTGGTGGGGTAGCCTTCTTTGGGCTCGACAATTACAGCGCCATACATGCCCGAAGCGATGTGCTCCAAGATCATGGGCGTACCGCAGTGGTACATAAAGATGCCGGGGTAATTGACGGTGAATTCAAACTCGATCGTCTGGCCTGGCGCAATGGAGCGGTACTTGTCCTGCGGCGACACCATGGCCGCATGGAAGTCCATGGAATGCATCATGGGCGCCACCACCATCGACATGGCGGGCAGGGTTTCATCACTGCGGTTGGTCATGCTGAAGTGGATTTTGTCGCCCACCCGCGCCCGCACCGTAGGGCCGGGCACCTGGTCGCCAAAAGTCCAGGCACTGAACTTCACGCCCGGCGCAATTTCAACCAATTTATGGCTGGTATCTAGTTGTACATATTTAATAGGCGCAGGGTCCAGCGGTTTGAGCTGCGCATCAAAATTGAGCGAATCACCTTTTGAAAATGGTCCGGTATGGCGCGCGGTGCTTAAAGTTGCCGGGGGCGATTTCAGCTCTATTTTGGAGGCGTCATAGGGGTCTGACACCGCCTTGGGGGCAGGGCCGCAGGCTGTCAGCACCATGACGCAAGCAGCCAATAGGCCGCGCACTATCGCAGGGGGATTCATAAGTTGTGTCCAATCGCAAAAAGCAAAGCGGCATCTTCCGTTAGACGCACCGTTTTGGGGAAACTCATTGCGAAATGCGGCACTTAAGTTGGCGCCGCTTGATACAAGTCAATCCGGCGGTGCATCGCCCGCACAGACAGCATTTTTCAGGTAAGAAGCCTTGGACTGGCTCGGACAGTTTTTGACAGGCTTGCTCAAGACGCGTGGCGCAGTGATTGCGCGTAGCTATTGCCCGCCTTGCCGCCGCGAGGCGCAGACTTAGTAAATCTCAGGGATGAACATCTCTGTGGCTACTTTTTGCCGCACATAGTCCTCATGGCGTACCCGCGCGGGCAGGACGACGGGCGGGTGCGGTATTTCCTCGTAAGGCATTTGCGCCAAGAGGTGCGCTATGCAATTGAGTCGCGCCTTCTTCTTGTCCACGGCCTGCACAATCCACCAGGGCGCTTCGGGGATGTGGGTGCGGTCCAGCATCACCTCTTTAGCCACGGTGTAGTCTTCCCAGCGCTTGCGCGATTCCAGGTCCATGGGGCTGAGCTTCCACTGCTTTAAAGGGTCGTGGATGCGGCCCAAAAAGCGGGAATGCTGCTCTTCGTCGGAAATTGAAAACCAATATTTGATGAGCTGAATTCCGGAACGCATCAGCATTTTTTCAAACTCAGGCACGGTGCGGAAAAACTCTTCGTATTGCTCATCGCTGCAAAAACCCATGACGCGTTCCACCCCAGCGCGGTTGTACCAACTGCGGTCAAATAAGACCATCTCCCCGGCGGCTGGTAGGTGCGATACATAGCGCTGGAAATACCATTGCGTGCGCTCGCGGTCGTTGGGCGCAGGCAGGGCGGCCACACGGGCTACACGCGGGTTCAGCCGTTGCGTGATGCGTTTGATAGCGCCGCCCTTGCCCGCTGCATCGCGGCCCTCAAACAGCACCACCACTTTGTGTCCGCTGGCTACGACCCAGTCTTGCAGCTTGACTAATTCACCTTGCAAGCGAAATAGCTCGCGAAAGTAATGGGCACGCGCCGCTCGCGATTCATCCGTGGCGTTGATCGCATCCTTAGAGCTAAAGGCACGATCCTCTACCTCCATCTCCAGCTCTTCATCAAAGCTGTCTAGCAGGTCCATGCGGATGCGGTGCACTAGCTCTTCGTCTTTTGAATTCGTCATGGTGTGACTCCTTAATGTGTGCTCTATTGCTTAGTTCGCTTTCGCAGGCGAACCAATAAAGTTGCGGCCCCGGGTGGAGCCCAGTTCCGAGCTTAGGCGTTCGCGCCCGCTCAAGGTAGTGCGCAGATCGCGCGTGCTAACGCCAAGCCCGTTTAGCCATTGGCTTAGTTGCTGCGCTCCCAGCGTGTTGGTATCGTCAAACACCCGCCCAAGCAAAGCGGCGCAAGTGTTGGACGCCTCTTGGGCCAGTTCCCAGACCATGGGCAGCCAGACCGCGCAAGCGTGGCCGTGGGGCATGTGTTCGTTCAGCGTCAGGTCGTAGGACAAAGCATGGGCTAAGGCAGTTTGGGTTTGCGACATGGCCAGACCCGCCAACAGACTGGCCCGCGCGAGCGCAATGCGCGGCGCATCTGGATTCTGCCCTTGCAATAAGAGCGGTAGCTGCGCAATCACAATGCGCGCCGCTTCAATCGCCAGGGCTTCGGTAATCGGGTTGCTCTTCTTATTCCACAAAGACTCCAAGGCGTGCGCAAGCGTGTCGAGTGCGCAATCGCGGCTTTGCGCTAAGGGGCAGCTCAAAGTCAGGTCAGGATCCACAATCGCGCGCTCGGCAAAACCATCTTGCGGCGACCAAGAGAGCTTGACCGCAGGCAGCGCCTCGGTATCCCACAGCGTGGCCCAGCGCGTCACCTCGCTGCCGGTGCCAGCCGTGGTGGGCAGCAGCCATAGCGGGTGGCGCTCATAGACTTCGGGCAGTTGGTTGTGGCGCCAAGTTCTGGCGCAGAGCGCTGTATCGGCCAGACGGTAGCGCACCGCTTTGGCTAAGTCCAGCGTACTGCCGCCACCCAGGCCAATAACCGTGATACCTGGCTGTCGCTGCATGGCAGGCCACAAGGTTTTACACAGTTGCCGGGCCATTTCCACCGTGGCTAAGCCACCTTCGTACCAAGCCCAGCCCGCGCAATACAGGCCCAGGGTGTCGCGCAAAAAATCAGCGTTTTCAGTGCTTATCGCGGTGTGGTCGGCTACTACAACGGTGGGCTGGTCTAAGGATAGCCTCCGCACGGAGCCACTGCCCCACGTGATGCGCACCGGGTTGTGCCAACCTAAATCAATCGCTTGCACAGTCATGCGGAACACTTGTCAATCACTGTTACCTTCAGCATAGTGCTGCGCAGCAGGGTCAATTTGCCTGAACCTAAGGCACCCAAAAGGCCTAGGTGCTCGCCGGTCTGAGTTTCCCACTCCATTCTTGCCAGAGCCTGCGTACGGCCATAGCGCTTTCTGGCCTCGCGGATAGAGATTGTCGAGATGCATGCGTCCAACATAGAGCCCAATGTCGTTGAAGCCCGTGAAACAATCATGACAATTTAGTGAAATTTCCCCGCTTAAACATCATCTCTCTTACGGCCCATGGTGCTGCCCAGGTAGTTATTCATCCAAAAATACGCCACCAGTCCCAGTGCTAACAACACCATAAAGCCCTCGGTCAGTGCCAGGCCGAGGTCGGACTTTAAGAAGGGGAAGTGCTCAAAGTTCATTCCAAAAAAACCGGTAATCAGATTCAACGGCAAAAAGATGGCGGTCAGTGCTGTCAGAGTCTTCATGACATCATTGTTACGGTTGCTTTGCACATTAAAGTGCATTTGTACTGCCGCTTCGGCGCTTTGCTCCAAGCGGCTGACGTGGTGCACCACCCTTTCAATATGCTCCAGCACATCGCGGCTGCGCACGCGCAGCATCTCGAGTTCTTTGAATGAAAGTGTGGCGTCTTCATGCCAAGCGTCCAGCGCGTCGATCCAGTCCTGCACAGCGGCACGCTGGTCTTCGCAGACTTCGTCCAGGTAGTGCAGCGTCAGGCGCGAATCGAGCAGCGCGCTCCAGTTGTTAAAACGGGTGCGGGGGTTGATAAGCTCGCTTTGCCAGTGGTCTAACTGACGCGTGAGCTCGCGGCGCAGGTCCAGGTAGCCGTCGACCATCACGCCAATCATGCGTAGCATCAGGTCCGCGGGGTTGGCCGGTACGCGCCCGGCGGTGTGGTTGGCGCCGCTGTGCAGCAGGCGGTTGGCAAAGGAATCGCGCACAGTGCAATCAGCCGGGTGTACCGAAATCACCACCCGGTCTAGGACTAAAAAGCCAATGGGGCTGGTGTCTATGCGACGCAAAATCGGCGGGCCGCCTTTGCTGCTGGCGCGGTGCAGTATCTGGCCGGGGTTGGCCACATCAGATTCGGTGCGCCCGCGCGCCAGGCGGCGAAACACCAGCAGGTCGTATTCGTTGGTGTAGTCGTAATGCGATGGTAGCTGGTTGTTTAGCAAATCAGCCACATGCAAATCAATCAGTTGCACGCCGCACACGTTCTGCAGCAGATCATGAATTTCTGGCTGCATCACCTCAAATTCGCGGCGGCTGAAACTCAGCCATACATAGCCGAGTTCTGGCATGTGCAGCGGCATCACATCCGACTCGGAAATGTTTTTGCCTTCAATAGAGAGTACGTGCATAGCGTTCACCCGTTATTCATGTGCTGTAAGAGGGGACTTGCAAATGTACCCAATTCCCACTCCCAAGCCGGGCGATGCGCCGGGGGAGCCTAGCAAATGCAGGCGCTGCAATGCGCTTGCCAGAGCGCAGGCCGTGGAACCCTCCAACAGGCGGCCCTTGCGGTGCTAGCCGTTTATCTTAGTCGGTATCGCATAAGCGCCATAAGGCGGTTGGGGCAGGCGTAGTTGCACGGCCAGGTTTTGCGAGGCGTCATAGACCATATAGCTGCCGCTAATGCCTGTCACGGTGATGGACGCTGCCGTGTCAAAGTAATTGGCTACCGCGCATATTCCGCTGGTGTCTGTGGTGCACCTAGCTTGTCCGCCGGGCAACTGGTTGAAATCCACCTGCGCATGCGGTACCGGTGCGCCGCTATGGACGTCGCGCACCTTCACTTTGATGGTTGCGTACCACAAGCCTATGGGTCGCGCAGGTGCGTTGGCGCTGTAGCTAATGCTGGCAACGGCCACGGTACTGGTCGCGATCACGCCGGGCACGCCCCCCGCCATGGAGAAAACTAGCTTGTTGGGTGAATCCGTGTCCATGCCGCTCAGCTTGTTGGTACTGGCGTTGTCTACCAAATACTTGGCCACTGCTGCGGGTGTCGCTGCCGGGTTGGCTTGTAGCGCCAAAGCCGCCACCCCCACCACCGCCGGGCTGGCCATGGAGGTGCCGCTCATGGTGGTGCTTGCCGTTGTGCTCGTGTGCCAGGCCGACGTAATTGACGAGCCCGGCGCAAAAATATCCACGCAAGCACCAAAGTTGGAATAGCTGGCTTTCGTGTCGGTTTTGGTAGATGCACCCACGGTAATGGCCGTGGGTTCGCTAGCGGGCGAGGTGGTGCATGCATCGGCCGCGCCATTTCCCGCTGCCACCACTACCACCAAGCCCTTTGCCACGGCAGAAGCGACCGCTGCATTAAGCGCCGCCGAGATGCCGCCGCCTAGCGACAAGTTCACCACCGCTGGGCGTATGCCGGTGTTAGCGGCCCAATCCAAGCCGGCTATGACGCCGCTGACCGAGCCTGCGCCCGCGCAGTCCATCACCCGCACCGGTACCAGC